>RFYG01000100.1 GCA_009925685.1 Pseudomonadota bacterium | reverse complement strand
TTGATAGCAGTTTTTATAATTGGCAAATTTACGAAATATCCGACGATGAATCGGATTTTAAAAAATGCTACATAGTTAACCATCCCATCAAAAGTGATACCAACGACACTTCGCGCAAAAAACCCCATTTAATGATTACTCGCTTTCAAAAAGATCGGGTTGAAGAAGTTAGCATTTTTGGGGGCTTTGATTACAAAATTAGTAGCCACATTTTAATGCTAATCGATTCATATCAATTTCGCCTAAAAACCAAAAGCGACTACGCTTGGGCTAAGAATCGCTACGAAGACTCGCAAATTATTCAAAATCTTCTTAAGGCAAATATTGTTAAAGTACGAAGCGATTCGGCGGTTGGAACTTTTGCAGTTGATGAATATAACCTTAAGGGAATTGCCAAAGCCTTCAAAAGAATGCGTGAAATTTGTCCATAAATTTTCACACCTTATCCATTAATCAAAAAAATTTTAAGAATGAAACTCCGATTATTTTTAAATAAATTTAATTTCACCGTTAATTTTCATGCCTTTAGCTTAGCATTTTGCGCTTTGATGTTTTTGATATGCAACTCATTATTTTTTGAAAAATTTACTATTTGGTTCAAAAACCACGATTCCATTGATTATCTTGGCCTTGGGGCTTTTTTTAGTTTAGCTTTTGCGCTCTTTTTAATTTTTTTCTTATTAGCTTGCCATCGCAAAACCACCAAAATTATCGCTATAACTTTATGTATTCTTTCCACCATAGTTGCATATTTTATCAAAAAATATGACGTTTCAATCGACCGAACAATGGTTATGAATGCGCTCTACACCGATAAATCTGAAGTGCATTCGCTTTTATCTCCTCAAATGATCCCTTATGTTATTTTTTTGAGCCTTTTACCAATAATTTTCATAACTCGATTAACCATTATTTTTCCTAAAAATTATTTCATTAAATCACTCAAAATAATATTAATTATCTTGGCAATAACCATTGGATTTGGCTATTCACAATATAACTCAATTCATCGCGCCGTAAATTTATCACGCAAAAAAATTATTTATATAATTATGCCCACTAACTATATCAGAAGCTCTCTGAGCGCTATTCATCATTCGGTTAGTAAAAAGTTTTTCTCATCAAAAACACGCGATATTAAAGTCGAAGGCAAAGTATTAAAACAAGAAGATTTAATTGTGGTTCTTGCAATTGGCGAAACTTCACGCCAAAAAAATTTTCAACTTTATGGCTATAATCGACAAACAAATCCGATTTTATCAAAAGATAAGAAGCTTCATATACTCAACGGTAAAGCTAAAATTGGCTCGACGCTTTACGCCCTTCCAGAAATTTTAGTAAAAAACGACATCCCGCTCACCGCCATAACCTCAAAACTTGGCGTCAACACCGCATGCTATGTCAACTATTCGCTTTATGATAATTGCGCAATCCCCGGCGAAATTAAAGTCTCAAACTGTAAAAGAGGCAAATTATGCTTTGACGAAGATACAATCCCATATTTGCAAGAAAATTTACAACAATATAAATCAGGTCCCAGACTGGTGGTTCTGCATTTGGGTGGCGGAAGTCATGGCCCAAGTTATCACGAAAGATATCCGACAGAATTTCAAATTTTTACGCCAATTTGTAATGACGCTGACATTGTCAATAAGTGCACCAAAGAAGAGCTTTATAACACCTTCGACAACACCATTTTATATGTTGATTACGTTGTGGGAAATATCATCAAAACTCTTGATAAATCTAAGCTAAATTATGTTTTCTTATATTTATCTGATCATGGTGAATCATTGCTTGAAGAGGGTAGAATATTTCACGGCATGCCCCCAGGAATGGATTTACCTGACGAACAAGCGCAAATTCCATTGATCGTTAAATCATCAATTCCAATTACCGTAAAAAAACGCCCCCAATACACTCAGCAAGAGGTATTTGATACAATTATTGATCTTCTAAATATTGAGACCAAAGTTGCCGATAAAACCAAAAGCTTTATTTCCAAAAATTATTCCAAATAAATTTTAATGAAGTCTGTAAATAAAATTATCAACCTAATAATTTTAGCTTTAGCGGTTTGCATTTTAGTTTTTTTCTTAGCTCAAAAAAACCCTAAAAAATTTGATGGAGAGCGGGTTAAAATAGTTGATTTTGTTGATAAAAATTATTTTCTACGCGGAAGTAATCCATTTATTGAGAAGCTTGGTGAAAAAAATTTTTCTTATCACGACCTAAAAAAAATTCTCAAAAAAACCATCGAAGACCAAAATAAAAATGTGATAAACGACTTTTATTTGGTCGACATTAATTTATTGAATCTAGATTCTTATTTTCAGATTTTAGACGAAGAGTTATTTTTTAAAAAAAATCCGCAACTTGGTGAATTCCAAAACTTCTCCGAAATATCTCCCAGACTACTCTTAATGGGCTATTCATCTAATCAAGTTATATTTAATATCACCAAAAAATATCACCAAGATTTGGATAAGTTTATTGATAAAATTCATTTTCATCTCCATCAAAAACTTGATAAACCAGTTGTAATATATGCTCATTGCAATGCCGGTCGAGACCGCACTGGACTTATTTCAGCTGGGTATCGAATGAAATATCATGATTTGAATTTAAAAAGTGCAATTGGGCAAAATATTGCCGACGCTGGACGTAGTTCTGAATCTTTTTTAAGCGATGCAATTAAGGGTTATTGCTTTTATCTTCAGGCCAATTTCAATAAACCGCAGAATTTTTGTGAAAACTAGAAAACCGAGCTAGAATCTAGAGAATCAAATTTCAAGAGAGCTATCTTAATTTAAAATATTTACTATCATCATTATTTAAACCAGCATCGACAGAGTATTTATTTGATAAAATTTTATTAAATTATTTTAAATTTTATCAATAATCTCTTGATGAAAAATATAGTTTCCAGTGACGTTTTGCACATCATCACAATCTTCAAGCAAATCAATCATTTTAAGGATTTTTTGAGCTTGGTCTATATCACTTATTTCTATCAGATTTTTAGCTTTCCAGTCTAATTTAGCACTAGTAGCATCACCAAATTGCTTGGTTAAAATATCACGCACCACAATAAAATTTTCGGGCTTAGTGACAATTAAATAAAAATCATCGTTGATTTCAACATCATCAGCCCCAGCTTCAATAGCGCTCTCAAAGATTTTTTCATTACTGGCAACTTTGGTCTCAAACTGGATTATTCCCACTTTATCGAACATAAAACCAACCGAACCAGTTTCACCAAGCGCCCCACCCATTTTTGTAAAGATACTCCTAACTTCGCTAGCAGTGCGATTTCGATTATCAGTAAGAGCTTCAACGATAATTGCCACTCCTCCGCTCGCATAACCCTCATAGCGAATTTCTTCAAAATTTTCGCCCTCGCCTCCAGCGATAACTTTTTTTATTGCCGTATCAACTCGATCTTTGGGCATATTATTGTTTCGTGCCTCAATTATGGCATTACGAAGACGTGGATTAAATTCGGGGTCGGGTTGCCCAGATTTAGCCGACACCGTAATTTCGCGAATAATTTTAGTAAAAAGTTTGGCTTTTTTGGCATCTTGAGCGCCTTTTCTATGCTTGATGTTTGCAAACTGGGAATGACCTGCCATAAGTTTTGGAAATTAAGTTAGAGTTAGTTTTGAAGGAATGAATTTATAATTTTTATTTGAGAATTTGTTCGCCGATAATTCCATTAATTTTAAGTGGAAATATTTTTTGGGCAAGGCCAGTTTTATTGTCAATCTCGACTACGCAACCGCAGATTGTAGCTTCACCTTTAGCCGGTTCCATTTTATCAAATTTACGCTTGTGAATAAACATTTGTAAAGGAACATTTTTATCCATGCCAATAACCGAATCAAAATCGCCACACATTCCGGCATCAGTTTGGTAAGCAGTTTGTTGCGCCATGATGTGACAGTCATTTGTTGGGATATGGGTATGCGAACCAACTACCGCCGAAACTTTGCCATCTAAAAATTTTCCCATCGCCATTTTTTCGGAAGTTGCCTCCGCATGAAAATCCACAAAAATTGCATCTACTTGTTTTTTTAAAGGATGATTTTTGATTATATTTTCGGCCACTTCAAACGGACAATTTACATTATATTTTGTAAAAACCTGACCCAATAAATGAATAACCAAAATTCGTTGCGAATTAGCAGTTTCAAAGACTCTATATCCAACTCCGGGAGTTGAATTTGGAAAATTATGGGGACGCAAAAGTTTTTTAGATTGATTAATAAAAGTTAATACTTCGCGCTGATCCCAAATATGATCGCCACCAGTCAAAACATCAGCTCCGGCTTTTATTAATTCTTGCTCAGCATTACGACTAATTCCAAAACCCCCCGAAGCGTTATCGCAATTAACAACTGTAAAATCGATTTGATAAAGATTTTTAATTTTTAAAAGATTATTGCAAACCGCAACCCTCCCAGCCCTTCC
>RFYG01000099.1 GCA_009925685.1 Pseudomonadota bacterium | reverse complement strand
CTGTAACTGGGGGTAATATAATGCATATAATTGGTAGCGCTTCAAACTATTTTGAAATAATTCCAGTAGTTAATGAAGTTGCGGCGGGCATTGCAGCTGAATATTTTAACGAAGTACAAAATGAAAAAAAAGCATTTGCCTTAGTTACTGCAGGACCGGGATTAACAAATATAGTTACCGCATGCGCTGGAGCATTTTTAGAGAGTAGAGATTTGCTAATAATTGGGGGACAAGTTAAAACAAGCGACTTAAAAAATAATTCAAACCTTCGCCAAAGGGGAATTCAAGAGATCGATGGAGTTGAGTTAATGAAATCGATTACAAAGCTTTCTTTAAGGATGAACGAACCAATGTCAAAAAATGATTTAAAAAAAATAATTAATTTTGGCCTAACCCCAAAAAAAGGTCCAATTTTTTTAGAAATTCCTCTGGATGTTTCTGCAAAAGAAATCATGGAAAACTTCTTACCCGATTCCAACGCATATTCTAACATGGTCACCAATGCCTCAAGCAATTTGGATTGTGATATCATTTTTACTAAAATTAAAAAAATGCTTTCTCTCTCTGAAAGACCGCTAATACTTTTGGGTGGCGGCGTTTCAAGAGATGTTATAAAAAAGATCTATAACAAATTTAGCAATCTTAACATTCCAATTACGACAACTTGGAATGCTGCCGACAGAATCGATTCAAGTCATCCACTTTACTTCGGCAGACCAAATAATTGGGGACAAAGGTATTCCAATATCATAATGCAGCAATCTGATTTGTTAATAGCAATTGGTACTAGACTTGGAATTCAGCAAACTGGTTTTAATTGGCAAGGGTTTATCCCAAGCGGTAAAATAATCCAGATTGATTGCGACAATTATGAACTAGAAAAGGGTCACCCCAGAATAGATCTGGCCATTTGCGCTGACGCAAATTATTTTTTAGAAAAAATTCTAGATTTAAAGCCTGAAGTCAAAAACGAATGGATTAACTTTTGCAATTTTGTAAAATCAGTAATTCCTTTAAACGAAAAACAATCCAACAACAATGCTGATGACTTTATTTCTCCATTTTCATTTGTTGAAATTTTATCCAACATCACAAATGAAAAAGATATAATAATACCTTGTAGTAGCGGTGGCGCATTTACAGTAATGATGCAATGCTTTAATCAAAAAATAGAACAAAAAATTATTACCAATAAGGCTTTGGCTTCGATGGGTTATGGCCTAAGTGGAGCAATTGGTGCTTCTATTGCCAATCCAAAAAGACGAACAATTTTAGTTGAAGGCGATGGGGGATTTGCTCAAAATTTACAAGAAATCGCCACCGCAGTTGCCAATAATTTAAATTTAAAAATCTTTATCTTCGAAAACAGTGGATATGCATCAATTCGCATGACTCAAAAGAATTATTTTAAAGGAAAATATGTCGGATGCGATACCAAAACTGGTCTGGGCTTTCCGAATTGGTTTAAGCTTTTCGATGCTTATGGAATTGAGACATTTGAAATTAACGATGAGAATTTTGTAAATAATGAAAAATTTATTAAACTATTTAACAATCAAAAATGCGTGGCTTTCATTGTTAGAATTGATCCCGAGCAAACCTATTTTCCTAAAATTTCAAGCAAAATTAAAGCCGATGGCAGTATGGAATCAAATCCTCTACACCTCATGAGTCCGGAATTGGAACCAGAATTAGCAAAAAAAGTTTTTAAATATATAAATTATGAAAAACAATCTTAGTGGTATAAAAGCAGTAATTTTAGCTGGCGGTAAGGGTACCAGAATAGCTGAAGAAAGTCATAGTAAGCCAAAACCAATGATAGAAATTGGAGGCAAGCCAATTTTATGGCATATACTCAAAACTTATAACCGATACGGCGTAAAAGACTTTATAATTTGTGCGGGACATAAACAGCATGTGATTAAAGAATACTTTTTTAATTATCAATTGTTCTCGTCTGATGTAACTATTAACACTCATCAAGGTATTATTGACGGTTTAACATTTCATGATAAGAATTATGAGGACTGGAATATAACAATTGCTGACACCGGAGAGGAAACAATGACCGGTGGAAGAATAAAGAGAATTGCAAAATATCTTGATAAAGAAAAGCCTTTTTTTATGACTTATGGCGATGGAGTTGCTGATATTGATATTGGCAAGCTTTTTGAATTTCATAATTCTCATAATAAAATTGCAACAGTAACCGGAGTAATACCATCGGCTCGATTTGGTGCTCTTCATTTGGGTAAAAATAATGCGGTAGAGGGTTTTGTTGAAAAGCCTGCCAATGAAGGCGGTTATATCAATGGTGGTTTTTTTGTATTATCGCCAAAAATTCTAGATTTTATTAAGAATGACGATACTATTTTTGAAAAAGAACCCTTAGAAACGATTGCCAAAAAAGTAGAGTTAATGGCTTATTTGCATAATGGCTTTTGGCAACCAATGGATACTGTTCGAGACCATTCTTATTTGTGCTCATTATGGAATAATAACAAAGCTCCGTGGAAAGTTTGGTAATAATAAAAAATGATAAACTATAATTTTTGGAAAAATAAAAAGGTTTTAATTACTGGCCACACTGGATTCAAAGGGAGTTGGCTAACGCTGTGGCTCCAAAACTTAGGAGCTAAAATTTGTGGTTGCTCCCTAGAGCCAAACACACAACCTAACCTGTTTAACACGCTAGAATTATCAAAAAATATTCAGCATAATATTTGCGACATTCGTAATCTTGAAAAGCTTAATGATATTTTTAAAAATTTTAAACCAGAAATCGTTTTTCACTTAGCAGCGCAACCTTTAGTTAGATACTCTTATCATAACCCAATTGAGACCTACGAAACCAATGTAATGGGCACAATTAATGTGCTAGAGGCCATTAAGAGAACCAATTCAATCTTGGCAACAATTATTGTTACTAGCGATAAATGCTATGAAAATACCGAGCAAATTTGGGGCTATCGTGAAAATGACAAAATGGGCGGACACGATCCTTACAGCAATTCAAAAGGTTGTACAGAGCTAGTAGTTTCGGCTTACACAAAATCATATTTTATACCCAATCAAAATCATGGCAAAATCGCCTCAGTAAGAGCAGGAAATGTTGTTGGAGGCGGAGATTGGTCACAAGATAGATTAATACCCGATTTAATCAAAAATTTAATAGCAAATAAAAATCCAATTATAAGAAGCCCAAAGGCTATAAGACCTTGGCAACATGTTTTAGAACCTTTGGCTGGCTATTTAATGGTGGCCGAATATTTATGTAAATTAGAAAAACAAACAGAAATATTAAACTGGAACTTTGGCCCAGAACAAGAAAGTCAGAGAGATGTTGAATTTGTAGCAAACAAGGTTTGCGAATTATGGGGCGGTAATAATAAAATAGAAATTCAAGAAAATAAAAACAATTTACATGAAGCAAACTTGCTTTATCTAGATTGCACGAAGGTCAAAAAGGAACTAGGATGGCAACCAAAATGGGGCATTAATGACACTTTGCTCAATACTGTTGAATGGTACAAAAATTTTCATAATAACCAAAAAAATGTTTTGAATTTCAGCAATAATTTAATTAATAAATATAATGGAAGATAAAATTATAACCCCAAAACTTACAATTTTAATACCAACCCGTAATAGAGCAAAATATTTAAAGATATGCTTAAATAGAATTATAAGATCTATAAAATTCGGAAATATCAAAGATGGGGATGTGGAGATTCTTGTTGTTGATAATTTTTCTAAGGATGAAACAAAGTTAATTGTCGATAAATTTATTTCAAAACATAATTTTGTAAGGTATTTTCACCATCTTAAACCATACTCTTGTGCTGAAGAATCAATTTTGCATTCTTTATCAAAAGCTGAGGGAGAATATGTTTGGACATTTGGTGATGACGATTACATGAATTTCTCAGCAATTGGAATTATGATGAATATCATAAGAGATAATAAGTATAAGTTAATAGTTGTAAATACGGATTGGATTGTTAATAGGAAAAGAAGGAGTTTTATAAGTTTTTCTAAAAAAGATAACATAGAGTATATCGAGTACTCTTGCGGAAGTAAATTGTTCTCTGATTTAGGTTTTATGCATATTACTACAGGTCTTCCATTGTTGTGTTTTAAAAAAAATGAATTTGATAATTTGTACTTTAAAAAAGCTGTGGATATATCTTCAATATATAGTTTTTCTTTTTCTCTAATGGCATCGTTTTATAAGTCAATGTGTCTTTTTATTGCCAAACCTTTGGTAATAATGACGGAAAATAAAATTAATGATGAGTATAGTCGTCTATCTCATCTTGCCATAAGCAATAAACATCTACCAAGATATTATTGGTCAAGTGGTATCATTGGTCAAATATCTCTTTTATCATCCAAAACAAATATAGATTTAGGTTACTTCTTAATGTATAGAGAAGTAATTGTTGATAGAGTTTTTTATAAAAATTTTGAGCTTTACGTTTTGGAATATGTAATATCATT
>RFYG01000098.1 GCA_009925685.1 Pseudomonadota bacterium | reverse complement strand
CATAAATTGTTGGTCATAAAAAGCATCTTCATCAATACATCTATCACCACATGAACTTAGAAAACCAAGCAAAAAAAACAGCAATAAAACATGTGTTGTTTTTTTCGAAGTTTTCATAATGGATTTAACATCAACTATAGAAAGAATTTAAGGAAATTTAAGGAGTGGTACCTGCGGCCGGACTTGAACCGGCAAGGGTTTTAAAACCCCACGGATTTTAAGTCCGTTATGTCTACCATTCCATCACGCAGGCAATCATTTTTAGCCAAAAAATAATAATTTGATTAATCAACTAATCAAGAAATTTTTTAAGAACAACGTAAATATTTTCGAGGGGAATTTGTTTAACAATTTTGGCTTTACCGAGGGTTTCTAACAAGATAAAAGTTAATTGATTTTTTTCAGTTTTTTTATCTTTAAATAAATGATTTATTAGGTTTTCTAATGACCAATTTGAGCGAATATTTTTGATGTTTAATTCAAAGCCACATCTTTGAAGATGATTGAAAATTTTAATAAAAGTCTCTTGTTTTATAAAATTCATATTGAGCGACAATTGGCTGGCCATAATCATTCCGATTGCCACCGCTTCACCATGCAAAATTTCTGATGAATAAGCGACTTCGGCTTCAAAAATATGGCCAAAAGTATGACCAAAATTCAGCAACGCTCTATCACCATTTTCTTTTTCATCGCGCCCAACAATTTGAGACTTTATTTCGCATGATCGCGAAATAATTTGGCATAAAATTTGAGAATTTTTAGCAAAAATTTCCGCTAGATTTTTATCCAAAAAATCAAAAAAATTAACATCGCAAATGAAACCATATTTCACCACTTCGGCATATCCAGCCTTGAATTCTCTAGCTGGAAGAGTATCAAGAAAATCAATATCGCAAATTACCAACTTTGGCTGATAAAAACTTCCGATCAAATTTTTGCCATTTTTTGAATTGATTGCGGTTTTACCCCCAACTGAACTATCGACCATCGCCAAAAGAGTGGTCGGAATTTGAATAAAATCTAAACCTCGCAATAAAATTGAGGCGCAAAAACCAGTTAAATCGCCAATAACACCGCCTCCAAAAGCAATCAACAAAGTTTTACGATCAATATTTTTTTGTAAAATTTGCTCACAAACAGCTTCTAAGGTAGCAAAAGATTTGGCTTTTTCGCCATTTTCAACCACAACAAAATCAAGACTTGGTATTAAAAAACGAATTTTTTCGCCATGAATTTTATGAACGATATTATCGGTAATAACGATAATTTTGGAGTAATTTTTGGAAGACAAAAAACCCTGCACTTCAGTAATAGAGCCCTTTCCTACAACAATTGAGTACGAGTTATTTTCGAGATTAAGATTGATTTTATTCAACATTTTTAGGAGATGGTTTTTATTTTATTGATTATCTTATCAATCAATTCATCAAAGGTTAGATTGGTAGTATCAAACTCGAAATCAGCCTCTTGATAAATCGGATAACGAATTCTTGCCAAATCTTCGAGCACTTGTCGCTTATTTTTATTGTTAAGAAGCGGTCTACTTAATTTTGAGGACACTCTCTTTATGGTTTCTTCAATCGAAGCATGAAGCCAAACTACCGTGGCATTTTCTTTTAAAACCATGCGCGTTTCATGATTAAGATACGCCCCCCCACCCAAAGATAAAATTATTTCTTCATCTCTTGAAACAATATCTTGGATAATTTTAGCCTCAATTTCTCGAAAGTATTTTTCGCCATCTTGAGCAAAAATATCAGCAATTGAGCGATGCTCATTATCTTCAATTTCTTGATCGCTATCAATAAAGTAATATTTAAGATTTTGTGCAAGCCTCAACCCAACACTGGATTTACCCGCGCCCATTAATCCCACAATCGCAATTATCTTTTTTTTGTTCATTTTTTTATCTTGAAAAAATTTTTAGCAACAATAATATTTTGATTCAGGTTCATCAACCAAAATCTTAATTTAATTAATCAATTCGAGGAATTCATATGATTGAATATAACAGCAAAACTTCTTTTGCCTCATCTGCGTCTAGGACAGCTACTTTTGATTCGGCTCTTCGTGACTACATGGTAAAAGTTTATCAACACATGTCAGTTGCTTTGGCTATTTCTGGATTAATTGCTTTTATGGTTTCAAGCTCTCCACAACTTATGCAAGCCATTTTTGGAACTCCGCTAGCCTATTTAGTTATGTTTGCACCCTTAGTTTTTGTAATTGTTTTTGGCTTCAAAATAAATTCTCTATCTGCTGAAAAAGCTAAAAATTATTTATATTTTTACTCGGCTTTGATGGGCTTATCAATGGCGACCATTTTTGTGGTTTACACAGCCACAAGCATCACTCGAGTTTTCCTAATCACCGCTTCAACTTTTGGAGCCATGAGCTTATATGGTTACTCAACCAAAAAAGATTTAACCAGCTTTGGCTCATTCTTAATCATGGGCTTGATTGGGATCATGATTGCCTCATTAGTTAACATCTTTCTAAAAAGCTCTGGCCTTGATTTCGCAATTTCAATCATTGGGGTTTTTGTTTTCATAGGTCTCACCGCATATGATACTCAAAGAATCAAGCAAACATATTATCACTTTGCTGGAAACGATGAAATGGTCAATAAAATGGCGGTTCTTGGAGCTTTAAATTTATACATGGATTTCATCAATCTATTCATCATGCTACTTCGTTTCTTTGGAGAAAGAAAAAACTAAATCATCGTAATCAATATTTTAAAAAAGGGGTTTGAGGCTTTGCTTCAAATCCCTTTTTTTTGGCCTTTTTTTTGGCCTTTTTTTTGGCCTTTTTTTTGGCCTTTTTTTTGGCCTTTT
The DNA here is from genome assembly GCA_009925685.1 of Pseudomonadota bacterium. GTDB lineage: Bacteria > Pseudomonadota > Alphaproteobacteria > Rickettsiales > UBA1997 > CAILUF01. Next base: position 1,677 of record RFYG01000098.1, on the reverse strand, counting down.
TTTTTGGTTTTTTTGTTTTTTTGTTAGCCCCTAATTTTTGTAATCGAATTTATTTTCAAAAAAATAGTACCCCAAAATGTTAAAACCAGAATGTTAAAAACGTAATAAAATCAGAAAATTTATTGGGCAAATAACAACAATTTTGATCACAGATTTTTAATTAAAAAAACCTAAAATTTTTAAGCTCTATTTCATTTTTTTATAAAAAACCAACATCGAAAATGACTCAATCAATCTATATTTCGCGCCGATTAAAATTAATAAAATATTTAAAATTTTATCGAAAAATTTTTTTAAAAAATTAGTTAAAGAGCGCTTGATTTTAGAATTTAGGTTTTTAACATGTCGCGAACTTTTTGATAGATTTTGGTCCTAAAAATAAATTCACAATTCTTCATAATTTAATTCAACTAAAACTTACTTTTGGGGTTTTGTTGTTGCCGATTATTTATAATTTTTATTTATTCCCTTCACCAAAATTCATACATAACTCACTCATATTCCTTGGTAGCTCAGCGGTAGAGCAGTTGGCTGTTAACCAATTGGTCGGGGGTTCGATCCCCTCCCAAGGAGCCAAAAATCCCTCCTCACAAATTTTTCTAAATCCAATAAAGCCTTTAATTCCAAAGGCTCCGAAGATGTTTTTATCCCAGTAAGTCTAAAACAATCCATTGACATTTTAGCATAAAATGGGGTATAAAATGGGGTATAAATCTAAAGATAAATTTAATCTAAGATTCAAAAATTCCCAATCCCATTTTATTTTATGCCACTTACCGACATCAAAGTTAAAAATGCCAAACCAACCGATAAGCAATATAAACTAACTGATGGCGAAGGTATGTATTTACTTATTCACCCCAATGGTGGCAAATATTGGCGATTAAAATATAAATTTGCTGGCAAAGAAAAACTTTTAGCCCTTGGCACATATCCAAACATCTCTCTTTTGGAGGCGAGACAAAAAAGATTTAACGCCAAGAAATTAATTGCTGATAAAATTGATCCTTCGCAACTTAAGCAAGAGCATAAATTACAAACTCTTGTAAATGCTAAAAATTCCTTTGAAAATATTGCACTTGAGTGGCACGAAAAAAATTTTGATAAATGGAAACCAAAACACGCCAACAATATTTTAAAAAGATTAAAAGCTGATATTATCCCCGAGATTGGATTTCGCCCCATCAATCAAATCAATGCACCAGAGTTGCTTTCGGTAATTCAAAAAATTGAAAAAAGAGGAGCGTTCGATATCGCCAAAAGAGCCTTGCAAACTAGTGGGCAAATTTTTCGTTATGCAATTGCCACAGGAAGAGCGAATCGCGATATATCCTTAGATTTAAAGGGTGCGTTAACTATCAAAAAAACTGTTAACCACACCAAACTCGATGAAAAAGACTTACCAAAATTTTTACAAGCTCTTGAAAATTATGATGGCGAATATCAAACCAAACTCGCATTTAAATTAATAATTTTAACAGCAGTTAGAACTATTGAGCTTCGAGGTGCAAAATGGCAAGAGATAGATTTTTCTAAACAAGAATGGCACATTCCAGCCGAAAGAATGAAGATGGGTGAAAAGCACATAGTCCCACTTTCTAAGCAAGCTTTAGAGATTTTAAAAGAACTCAATAAAATCACTGGCAACAGAGTTTTTATTTTTCCAAAGCTAACCAA
>RFYG01000097.1 GCA_009925685.1 Pseudomonadota bacterium | reverse complement strand
TGTTATTAAAGTGACGATTAAAAACTCTTGCTAAACACTGCATTTCGATATCAAAATCGTTATTTATTTTTGAAATTTTATAACCAAAAAAACCAAGCTTTTGTTTTATAATTTTGATTTCATTTGCAGTATCTCCAATCTCAAATAGCAAGGTTTCGTCGGCGCTTTCATTTTCAGGATAAAATCCAACTCCATTTAAGCATAAAGTTTCCCAATCAAATAAATGGGAGGGATCTTGTTTGCGATCTAATAAGCCATTTTCTGAACTATAAGCTATATCAGAATGCCCAAGAACATACCTAGATTTTATTTGATATTTGTCGATTAAATAACTTCCCAAATCTATAGCTGATCTAATTTGATTATCGCTAAAATAATTTTCAAATGGCGCAGAATTTATCATTTCAATTCCCAAGGAATTTAAGTTTAAATTTTCAAATCCATCCCAAAAACTTACTCCCGCATGAAAAGCGATATTCTTGTCATCCACAATTTGAACAATTTTACCATTTACATCAATTAAATAATGAGCGCTAACACCATGATATTCTAAGGATTTAATGGTTTCTTCAATTGAATTTGCTTGTAAATGATGATAAATTAATAAATCAATTTGGCGATTAAAATTAGTGGTCTTGAAGCAATCTTGACGAATATTTTGTTGTTGAATTTCAAAGGTGCTCATAAACAACTTTTTGACAATAAAAAAATTAAAAACTAATTTGAGAATAAAGAATCTTTTAACATTTATATCGCAATTATGTCAAATAAAAAACTTGATCAAAATCCTCAAAATAAAGCTCAAAATCAAAATTTTTCTGATAAATCAAAATCTTTTAAAACTAGTAATTCTAAAACTCAAAAAGAAATCGAGGCCTTAAATTTTCACGCATTGGGTCAGCCGGGAAAAGTTGGCATGCACGCTACAAAACCACTTAATACTCAACGTGAATTAGCTTTGGCATATTCTCCAGGCGTTGCTGTACCTTGTTTAGAAATAGCTAAAAACCCTGAATTAGCCTACGACTATACTTCTAAAGGTAATTATGTCGCAGTTATTTCAAATGGTACCGCGGTTCTTGGTCTTGGAAATCTTGGCGCCCTTGCTGGTAAGCCAGTTATGGAAGGTAAATCGGTTTTATTTAAAAGATTTGCAGATATAGATTCGGTTGATATCGAAGTTGCCACAGAGAATGTTGATGAATTTATAAATTCGGTCAAATATTTAGGACCAACATGGGGTGGCATTAATCTTGAAGATATAAAAGCTCCAGAATGCTTTATCATCGAAAGTAAGCTCAAAGAAATAATGGATATTCCAGTATTTCACGACGATCAACATGGTACAGCAATTATCTCTGCAGCTGGTATTTTGAATGTTTTACATTTATCCGGCAAAAAATTTAATCAAATAAAAGTTGTGGTAAATGGTGCTGGCGCGGCAGGTATAGCATGTCTTGAACTTCTTAAAGCCATGGGTTTACCTCATAATAATGCCATTTTGTGCGATACAAAAGGTGTAATTTATAAAGGTAGAACTGATGGTATGAACCAATGGAAATCAGCTCATGCCGTTGAAACTAAAGCACGAACATTAGCTGATGCCATGAAAGGTGCTGATGTTTTTCTTGGCTTATCGGTTAAAGGAGCTGTTACTAAAGAAATGGTAAAATCGATGGCAAAAAATCCAGTTATTTTTGCTATGGCCAATCCAGATCCCGAAATACTTCCCGAAGAAGTTCATCAAACTCGAGATGATGCAATTGTTGCAACTGGTAGAAGTGACTACGAAAATCAAGTTAATAACGTAATGGGATTCCCTTATATTTTTAGAGGAGCTCTAGATGTAAGGGCTTCAACGATTAACGAAGAAATGAAAATCGCCGCCGTAAAAGCTATTGCAGAACTTGCTCGCCAACCTGTTCCAGACGAAGTTGTTAAAGCTTATGGTGGGAAGGAAATGAAATTTGGTCCTAATTATATAATTCCAACTCCATTTGATTCTAGATTAATTTATACAGTTCCGGTAGCTGTTGCTAAGGCTGCGGTTGAGACTGGTGTTGCTCGCAAACCTATTAAAAATTGGGACATTTACACTAAACAACTTCAGGCTAGGAGAGACCCGTCGGCCAATAGTTTAAGCTTAATATTTGAAAAACTTAAACGATCACCAAAGAATGTTATCTTTGCCGAAGGAGAGCAACCAGAAATTATAAAAGTTGCATCAATGTGGCGCGACAACAAGTACGGTAAACCTATTTTGGTTGGTAAAAAAGAGCGAATTCTTGAAAAAATGCAAGAGCTTAATATTGATGAAAAAGGCATTGAAATATACAATTCAGCCATTTCGGTAGAAAATAAAAAATATATTGATTATCTATACTCTAAGCTTCAGCGCAAAGGAGTTCTTTACTCTGATTGCACGCGTATGATTAAAACTGATCGTAATGTTTTTGCCAGTTCGATGTTAGCCTGTGGACATGGAGATGTTCTAGTAACCGGCTTAACAAGAGGATATAGCAAATCCCTGAAAGATGTTTGGCAAGTTATCAAAAACAAAAAAGATCAAATTCTGTTAGGCGTTTCAATGATTATTTCCAAAGGACGAACCATATTTATTACCGATACCGCATGTTCAGAATTGTCGTCATCTGAGCATTTGGTTAGTATTGCAATTCAAACTGCCAAAAAAGTTCGTAAAATGGGCTATGAGCCGAGGGTTGCATTCTTATCATTCTCAAATTTTGGAAGTGCCTTAAAAAATGAGTCTACCAGAATAAAAAGAGCAGTTGAATTGCTAGACGAAATGAAAAATATCGATTTTGAATATGATGGTGAGATGACAGCTGATGTCGCTCTTAATGCCGATAAGATGTCAAAATATCCGTTTTGTAAACTTACTGGACCGGCAAATATTTTGGTCTGCCCCGGCTTACACTCCGCAAGCATAGCTACTAAGCTTTTAGAGGAGGTTGGAAATTGCACTGTTATTGGCCCAATTCTTGATGGTTTTGAAAAACCTGTTCAAATTGTCACTATGAGATCTTCAATTAATGATATTATTAACATGACTGCCATCGGTGCAGTTGAATAATTTTAATTATGGCTAATATTATTTCCAATTCTCAAGATAATTATTCTGCTGAAAAAATTTTTGCCCAAGATTTTAAAAGGGAGGGTTCAAATATTGTTAATGGGTTACCAAATGCCAACGGAAAATTTGGTGGAATTGGTGGCGATATAGATAAAGATGCTCTTGGCCTTGGTGGTGAAGGAATTGATTTGGGTTTTGAAAATGTTGAAGGAATAGTATCAGTGGGTAATGCTTTTGATAGTAATCCTTTTGATGCCATGTTTGACGGAAGTTTATCTCCATTTGGTTTAACAAAATCTGAATGTTTTTCGATTAAATCATTGGGAGTTTTGGCTTCATTAAATTCATTATCTCTCGCTAAACAGTTCAAGGGTTTAAGAGGCAATACTTCTATTATTAGTAGCGGAATGGAGCAAGGTTAGTTTTGAAAAATCTTCCCATAAAACCAATCGATATAAATTCATCATTTGATCATAAAAAATCGACCCAAAATCCAGACAATTCTAATTCTGAAAATGCTGAAATCATTGAATCAAATCAATTTAATACCAAAAAAATTGATGAAGACAATACCAGATTTGGTGATTGGGTTATAAAAGGTCAGGCAATTGATTTTTAATCTAGTTTTTTCTCTTATAAATTTTCATAAATGACTATAAAATTTTTAAAATATTTCTTTGTTATTATTTTTATGGGATTTCTATCATCTTGCTTATTGTTTAATGAAAAAGGTTACTACAAGGGTAAGGTTTCAGATCATTTTGACGGTGAACGATTTTTTAATCCTAATTTTGAAGACCCTTTGAAAAAAAATTTTATGTCATATTACCGAGCAAAAGCAAAGTATGAATCGGAAAATGGCAAATCAATTTGGGTTGATAACATTGCTGAAACCAAGATATTCAAGCCATTGGAGCGTATTGATAACAATAAAATATCCCTTACTTTTGTCGGTCATTCTACGTTTTTATTGCAATTTAGCAGTTTAAATATTCTCACCGACCCAATATGGTCTGATAGAGCTAGTCCAGTGAGTTTTTTGGGTCCAAAGCGTGCCAAAAAACCTGGAATAAAATTTGAAGAATTACCCAAAATTGATATTTTATTAATTAGCCATTCTCACTACGACCATCTTGATTTACCAACTTTAAAAAAATTAAAATTTCACTCCAATCCAAAAATTTATGCCGGCCTAGGGATTTGTAATTATTTAAACAAAGTAAAAAAACTTAATATGGACTGCACTGAGATGGACTGGAATGATAGAATAATTTTTAATGATAAACTTTCTATTAATTTTCTAAGAGCTAAGCACTGGTCTAAGAGGTCTTTATTTGGTTCTAACGCAACTCTTTGGGGGGCTTTTGCACTCGAAACAAATTTTGGAAATATCTATTTTGCTGGTGACACTGGTTATGACGACCACTTTAAAGAAGCGGGCAAAAAGTTTAAATCATTCAAAATT
>RFYG01000096.1 GCA_009925685.1 Pseudomonadota bacterium | reverse complement strand
CAAAAATAAATCGTTTCGTCGCTTTTTTTATAAAACCTGATTGATTTTTATAAAAAGACGACTCACGCCAGGGCAAATCACGCTAGGGCAAAAAGCTTTTCTAAGTAGTTTGATTAGAATTAAGAGGCGGTGATTCTAAATTCTAACCAATAAAACCTCAATGAGTTTTTTAACTACTTTAAACTAAACTTCGGAAGCTTTGCGTTTCTTTTCTGAAGCAATTTTTGATTCGTCATCTTTGGTGGTTTTTTTTGAAGTTTTACCAACCCCCAATTTTGCTCTAACCGCATTTTCAATTTCTTCGGCAACTTTTGGATTTTCCTTTAAATAGGTTTTGGTGTTTTCTTTACCCTGACCAATTTTATTACCTTTGAAAGCATACCATGAACCGGATTTTTCGAGAATCTCAAATTTAACACCAAGGTCAATAATTTCGCCAGTTCTCGATACGCCCTCACCATATATAATTTCAAACTCAGCGGTTTTAAATGGTGGAGCAACTTTGTTTTTTACAACTTTAACTTTGGTTTCGTTACCGAGAACTTCTTCTTGTTCTTTTATGGCGTTGCCACGGCGAATATCAAGACGCACCGAAGCATAAAACTTTAGAGCGTTACCACCAGTTGTGGTTTCAGGATTACCAAACATAACTCCGATTTTCATGCGAATTTGGTTTATGAAAATAACAGTCGAATTGCTTTTTGAAACCGTTGAAGTCAATTTGCGAAGAGCTTTACTCATGAGTCGAGCTTGCAAACCCATCTGATTATCAGCCATACCGCCTTCGAGTTCAACTTGCGGAACCAATGCCGCAACCGAATCAATCACGATTAAATCAACGGCGCCAGAACGAACAAGAGTATCGGTTATTTCAAGAGCCGCTTCGCCATTATCGGGTTGCGATATAATCAAATCGTCAAGATTAATGTTTAGATTTTTGGCATAAGCTGGGTCGAAAGCGTGCTCAGCATCAACAAATGCACACGACAATCCAGCTTTTTGGGCTTCGGCGATTGCATGAAGAGTTAATGTTGTTTTGCCTGAGCTTTCTGGGCCGTAAATTTCAATAATTCGGCCTCGCGGATAACCGCCAACACCCAAAGCTAAATCAAGCGCAAGCGAACCGCTGGGAATAATCTCGATATCAAGTTGAGGTCTTTCACCATATTTCATGGCCGAACCTTTTCCAAATTGTTTATCAATTTGCGAAAGAGCTGATTCAAGGGCTTTTTTGCGGTCGATATTTGTCATAAATTTCTCCTAATTTTTAAAGTTTTGTTAAGTGGGATTTTAAATAATCGTTAATGATCGCTTATTTAATAATTTTTAGCATCGTTTCACCAAGAAGAGCTGGACTATCAGCCACAGCCACTCCGGCAGATTTCATGGCCTCAATTTTACTTTCAGCTCCGCCTTTTCCACCGGAAATAATGGCTCCGGCGTGGCCCATTCTGCGTCCGGGAGGAGCAGTTCTGCCGGCAATAAAGCCAACAGTTGGTTTTTTTCGACCCTTTTTAGCTTCGAGTCTTAAAAATTCAGCGGCATCTTCTTCGTCGGTTCCGCCAATTTCTCCAATCATAATGATGGCTTGAGTTTCTTCGTCAGATAAAAACATATCTAGGCAGTCAATAAAATTAGTGCCGTTCACTGGGTCGCCACCAATTCCAATACATGTACTTTGGCCAAGCCCTGCTTTAGTGGTTTGGTGAACAGCTTCATATGTTAACGTTCCAGAGCGCGAAACAATTCCGACCTTACCTCTTTTGTGAATATGACCAGGCATGATCCCGATTTTGCATTCTCCTGGAGTAATTACACCTGGGCAATTTGGACCAATTAGACGAGATTTTGAACCTTTTAGAGCTTTTTTAACTTTTACCATATCAAGGACTGGAATACCTTCAGTGATGCAAACGATCAACTCAATTTCAGCATCAATGGCTTCGATAATTGCATCAGCCGCAAAAGGTGGTGGAACATATATAACTGAAGCATTGCAATCAGTTTTTTTACGCGCATCGAAAACTGTATCAAAAACCGGAAGCTCGAGATGCTTAGTTCCACCTTTGCCGGGGGTAACTCCGCCAACCATTCTTGTACCATATGCAATAGCTTGTTCTGAGTGGAAGGTACCTTGAGAACCCGTGAATCCTTGGCAAATAACTTTAGTATTTTTGTTTATTAGAACTGACATTTTTTATAACTTTTGAGTTAGGAATTGTTTTTAATTAAATTAGTTTTGAGAGGCGTATTCGTTAACCGCTTTAACAACTTTTTCAGCTGCATCAGCCAAATCATTGGCCGGAATAATCGCTAAACCAGATTTAGCAAGAATCTCTTTACCCAAATCAACATTGGTACCTTCAAGGCGAACAACTAGAGGAACACTAAGGCTCACCTCTTTGGCTGCTTCAATTATACCATTGGCAATTATATCGCAACGCATGATACCACCAAAAATATTGACCAATATTCCCTTAACATTGCTATCGGAAAGAATTATTTTAAATGCCGCAGTAACTTTTTCACGAGTTGCGCCACCACCAACATCCAAGAAATTTGCTGGCGAAGAGCCATAAAGTTTTATAATATCCATGGTTGCCATAGCCAAACCAGCGCCATTAACCATGCAACCTATTTGACCGTCCATTTTAATGTAATTTAGATCATATTTAGAAGCCTCAATTTCAAGGGCCTCCTCTTCATCAAGATCTCTTAATGATTTAATGTCGTCATGACGATGAAGGGCGTTATCATCAAAATTAATTTTAGCATCGAGGGCGATAATATCACCTTCAGCAGTTTCAACTAGGGGGTTGATTTCAATTTGCGAAGCATCTTTGGAAACAAAAGCTTCGTATAAAGAAAAAACTAATTTGGAGAATTTTTTTAAAGTATCAGATTTTAAACCCAAAGCATAGCCAAGCTTGCGAGCATGGCAAGCCTGAATTCCGGTAGCTGGGTCAATTGTCACGCTGATGATTTTTTCTGGTTGATGAATAGCAACTTCTTCAATTTCAACGCCACCTTCGGTCGAAGCCATAAAAACAATGGTTTTAGTTTTTCTGTCGACAACGGCTGAAAGATAATATTCTTTTTTGATATTTGATCCGGCTTCGATGTAAAGTCTTTTAACCTCTTTACCTTCTGGGCCAGTTTGATGAGTAACTAAAACTTTACCCAAGATTTGCGAAGCTTTTTCACGGACTTCATCAATTGATTTTACAACTTTAACACCCCCAGCTTTTCCACGACCACCAGCATGAATTTGAGCCTTAACAACAAAAACTTTGTGACCAGCCGATTCGAGTTGTTTGGCACTTTCAACCGCATCAGGAACAGAAAATGCTGGATGACCCTCGGGCACCGCAACGCCAAATTGCTTAAGCAAAGCTTTTGCTTGATATTCGTGAATATTCATTTGATTTTGATTTTAATTGGTAATATTTAGGATGAATTTTGTGTGCGTGGATTTTAACAACCGATTTTTAACTTGGCAATCAATTTAATGAAAAATATCTTAATTACTCGCTCTAAAATTCGTTCAATAAAACTTAGCAATTATCTTACAAAAAACGGCGCAAAAAATTTTTTTCAACCGCTATTTTCTGTTAAAAAAATAATTTCCGAAAATCTTTTAAGTTCTAAAAATAATTCTCCAATTATTATCTCCAGCGCAAACGCAATTCATATCTTAAAAAAATATAATTTTTCAAAAGACATAACGATTTTTTGCGTTGGAAAAATAACAGCCCAAAAACTTAAAAACCTTGGCTTTGTTAATGTAATACACCCTCAAATTAACTCGGGAAAAGAGTTATCAAAAATCATAATCGCCCATTTAAATCCTCGAGAGATTTTTTATTTTCGAGGCGAAAAAATTAGTTTCGATTTTGTTAAATTTTTAGAAAAAAAAGGCTTTAAAGTTAATAGTGAAATTGTTTATAAAACTTGTGAGATTAGTAAATTTTCAGAAGAAATAATTAATTTAGTTAAACTAAAATATTTTGATGAAGTTCTAATTTTTTCGCAAAACTCACTCGAAATTTTTTATAAAAACTGCATCAACCATAATCTTATTGAATATTTCAATTCGTCCAACATAATGTGCATGAGTAACAAAATTGCTAAAAATGCTCGTAAAATTGGGTTCACTAAGGTTAGTACATTTAAAAAATTTCCACTTTTAAAAAATTTCTATGACGCAAGATAATAAAGAATTTTATTCAAAAAACATCGATCCCGAAACTCGTAAAACCAAAAATCCTAATTACTTTTTCTTAAAATTCTTTTTTACTCTTTTGTCAGTTTTTGTAATTTTTATTGTTTATAAAAATATCCAACTTGATAAATCCATCAACCCTAAAATACCTCTTTCCAAATATAACGAAACCTTACGCGAGAGCGATTTGCTTGATATCTCTGATGAATATAAAGATACCAACGAAACCACACTTCACGACCTCAATATTAGCGAAATCAAAGAAAAAGGTGCCGAATTTGTTTATCAATTGCTCATTAAAAATCAGGTGCAAATTGAAGATTTGCAAAGCCAGTTGCGCAATATTAAAACCGATTTAATTAAGTATA
>RFYG01000095.1 GCA_009925685.1 Pseudomonadota bacterium | reverse complement strand
AGCAAAATTTATAATCTTTTAGAAGGTGAAGATGTTCTAAAAACCATCAACGCCATGCGTTTGATGGGGGTAGAAATTCAAAAATATGATGATCATTATCAAATTAACGGAAGCGGTATCGTTGGTTTAATGGAGCCCAATAACTTCCTCGACATGGGTAATTCCGGTACTTCTTCACGATTATTGGCGGGTTTGGTATGTCCATACAATTTTACTACTTTTTTTTCAGGCGATGATTCGCTTCGAAAAAGACCAATGGGTCGAGTTTTTGAACCAATCAAACTTTTTGGCGCCCAAATTCTTGCTCGACAAAATAATCTAATGCCTTTTGCAGTTATCGGAAACTCTGAGACCATGCCGATCGAATATTCCATGAAGATGGCCTCAGCGCAAGTTAAGAGTTGCATTTTGTTAGCATCGCTTGCTACTCGCGGAACAACCACAATTATTGAGCCCGAAAAATGTCGCGACCACACCGAAATTATGATGCGTTCTCTGGGTCTTAAAATTTTGCAACAAAATCTTTCGGCTCCCAATCCTTCTTCTGGTTCATTTGGTACCAAAATTTCTTATTCGGGAATGCAAGAATTTGCGGGAAAAGAATTTTTTATTCCCAACGATATTTCTTCATCAGCATTTTTTATGGTAGCATCGGTGTTAATCAAAAATTCAAAAGTAATTTTAAAAGATGTTGGAGTTAACCCACTTCGAACCGGCTTGGTTGATACTCTCCTTGAGATGGGCGCCAATATTTCATTTCACAATATTCGTGAAATTGGCGGTGAAAAAGTTGCCGACATCGAGGTCCAATATTCAAAACTTAAAAGCGTTGATGTGCCGGCGAGTCGTTCAGCCAGCATGATCGACGAATATCCGATTTTAGCAATCGCTTGTGCTTTTGCCAACGGAACCTCAAAGCTAAACGGTCTTGCCGAGCTTAAGGCCAAAGAAAGTAATCGTTTATTAATGATCGCGCAAAACCTAGAAAAATGCGGTGTTGAAGTCAAAATGACTAACGATTCACTCGAAATAAAAGGTGGTTTTTCTATGCCTAAAAATCGTGTCAAAGTTGCAACCGCCATGGATCATCGAATTGCCATGTCGTTTTTGATAATGGGTCTACTCCTCGAAAATGGTGTTGAAATCGATGATGATTCAATGATTCAAACTAGTTTTCCAAATTTTGAATCAATTTTTGAACAATTTAACATTAAATAGTTTTATCGAAATTTCTCAGTTTTCAAGCGCTCCACAAGCTCTTTATAAAACTAATTCTTATCAAATTTTAACTAAAATTTTCAATTTATGACAAACGATTTTCGTATCGAAACTGATTCATTCGGTGAAATTAAAGTTCCAGCTCAAGCCTACTACGGAGCGCAAACCCAACGCAGTGTTCAGAATTTTCCAATATGCAATCACAATGCTGGCCATAAAATGCCCAAAGAGGTAATTTATGCCATGCTTCTAGTCAAAAAAGCGTGCGCTTTGACTAACAAAGAGCTCATGATTCAAGATCCACAATCTACCGAATTCAAAAAATTTTCTTCTGATTTAGCCGACAAAATTGTTGATGCGGTTGACGAAATATTGTCAAAATTCGATTGGTTTTATGAAAATCATTTTCCGTTAGTGGTTTGGCAAACTGGCTCTGGCACTCAAACCAACATGAACGTCAACGAAGTAATTGCTTCGGTTGCCAACGAAAAAGCCACCGGTAAAAAAGGCGGAAAATCGCCGGTTCATCCCAACGATCATGTCAATTTGGGCCAAAGTTCAAACGATACCTTCCCAACCGCAATGAATATAGCTTGCGTTCTTTCGACCTTTGAAAAACTTTTGCCAACTTTGGTGCGTTTTGCCAATGAAATTGCCACCAAAGAAAATGAATTCAAAGATATTATTAAAATTGGTAGAACCCATACTCAAGATGCCACGCCAATCACTCTTGGGCAAGAATTTTCGGCCTACAAACTGCAAATACAAAGTGCGAGTGTTTTTGTTGCTCAAGCAATCACTTTTGTTTGTCATCTAGCGCAAGGTGGGACAGCGGTTGGGACTGGTTTAAATTGTCATAAAAATTTTGCCGAAAAATTTGCCGAAAAAATCACCGAAGTTTCGGGTCTTAAAAAACTGCATCAAGAATTATTAAATCTAAAATTATGCCGAACCAATCTCGATGAAGGTTTTTGGAAAGTCAAAGATTCAAACCTTGCTCTACTTGGTCTTAATCATGCCGACGGCTTTTACTCAAATAAAAATAAATTCTTCGCTCTAGCATGCAATGATGAGCTCGTCAATTTTTCGGGGGCCCTCAACACTATCGCTACTTCGCTCATGAAAATCGCTAACGATATTCGTTTCTTAGCTTCTGGCCCGCGCTCTGGGCTTGGTGAAATATCTTTGCCCGAGAATGAGCCGGGTTCATCAATTATGCCAGGTAAAGTTAACCCAACTCAATGCGAAGCCTTAACCATGATAGCTTGTCAAGTGATTGGCAATCATCATGCTACAACTTTAGGTGGCTCGAACGGTCATTTTCAATTGAATGTTTTTCGCCCGATGATTATTCGCAACATCATCGAATCAATTAACCTAATTTCTGACGGTATTAATAGTTTTATCGATAATTGTTTGATCGGAATTTTGGCAAATCATGAGCGCATTAATCATCTTCTCAATAATTCGCTAATGTTGGTGACTGCTCTAAATCCTTATATTGGTTACGATAATTCTGCCAAAATTGCCAAAAAAGCTCATCATGAAGGTACAACATTAAAAGAGTCTGCGCTGGCTTTGGGCTTGGTTTCTAACCAACAATTTAGCGATTGGGTTGATCCGAAAAAAATGATATAATCACCCCGAATTTTATGATCACCCCGAACTTTATGATCATTTTTTAGTGCTAACTTTTTTAATAAGTTAGCCTTAAATCCTGATATCTTTTAATGATTTAGTAAAAAAACTTTACATAAACACCAACTCTTAGTGTTTTTCAGGTTTTTTATTAATTTTTCACTAAAAACGCTTTACTTCCCCAAAGCCTAACATTAAAAAAAACCAAATTCCAATCTCAATTCAAATTCAAATTATTTTTTTATGACAGGACCAAATGCTGGATCAGGCTCTAACCAACCAACTCAATTGGGAGGAGTAGATGACTATCCATTACAGCCAGTTGAAAATACTGTTGAAGAATTTGCTAAAAAACTTCGTAATAATACTTTAAAAAAACCAAGTTCTGATAGAGTAGTTGGTAAGTATAGTGGGGATGATGAACAAATAACTGTTACTCCAAAAACACCACAAGGATCTCCACGAGCAGGAGGTGTTGGTGGAGCTGAAGCAAGTGTTACTCTAACACCGCGTTCATCACAAGAATCTCAACAAACAGAAGCAGGAGGTGCTGGTGAAGCTGATCAGGGTGGTGGGGGTGGTGGTGAATCAAATACGTATGTTGAAATTAAAATAGACTCATCAAACCTTCATCATGAAATTGCGTTTGGGGAGGAAGATGATAGTAATCCAATAAAAAAAGTAAGAATTTTTGATGCAAGTGATCCTGCAAAAGTTGTTAATGAAATAGTTAAAGAATTAGAAAAAGAATTAGTAGAAAAAAAAAATAAAGTTATAACTGATTATAATGAAATTTCTAGTCAACCAACTGATGATAATACCCTAGATGCTAATTCAACTGTAAATCCACCATCTATTCTTAAAGTTGCTAAAAGAACTAGTGAAACTCCAGTTTATGGAGATAGCGCCGGCCAGACAATCCCTCCTCAAACTGAAGAAATTAATACTGAATTTTCAAAAAGAATCGGAGATGGAGAAGATAAAGAAATAGATTTTAGTGTAAATACAACCAAATGTTTTTACTTAAAAAATAATGAAAATTTACCACTTGGTTTTGAACTAACCGAAAAACAAAAACAACTTCTGAATATAAATAACCAAGATCAAACAAGTGGCATTGGAGAAGGAAATGCCACTAGTGGAGAAAGTGTTTCTGATGGAGGTGATTCTAATCCAAAACAAGTTTTGAATACTATATCAAGTCTTTATTTAGATAAAGTTAAATTAAAAAGAGGAGCAATAAAAGAAGAAGAGGATACTACTTATAAAATGCATACTTTTTATATCGATAAAAAAGGGATGGAACAATATGAAAAAATTCATGAAAAAATTCATGAAAAAATCGTTGAGGAAATTGGTTCTGGAGGGTTGACTAAGGATAAAATTAGTGAAGCCTTTGAAAGGGCCATTGTAGAAATGCAAAATACAGGTTCTTCAATTGATAAAAATAAACCTACTTTAGATAAAAATAAATTGAATGATCAAGATATTGAAGACATTAATGAAATTATTTCCTGTGAGTCTAATAGTAACCAGAAAGCGATTCAAATAATGGAGTTGTTAGTTACCTCAGGGAGTCTCAAAATTTCTAGCGTCGAAGTTATAAGACAGGTTGATAAAGATGGTAAACGAAAAGACGATAAAGCCGAAATAAAAATATCTTGTGGTTATGAAGGAACTGTCAATTTGGCTCGAAAAGAAGGAGGAAAAGTTGATATTTTTTCTATTAGATCAGGTAAAGCAACTCATGAAGGTATTTATCAATCTGATTTAAAAACAAAAGCAACAACCTCAGTAGGTAAATTTGATTATAAATTTACTAGTGATGATGATAGGACTCAATATTTAAAAAATTTCATGCTGACTGGGCGCTTTGGAAGGCAG
>RFYG01000094.1 GCA_009925685.1 Pseudomonadota bacterium | reverse complement strand
TTCCTAAAAAGCATAATCGAGGCTGAGAATTTTGATATTATGATCTCAAAGTGCTCAACGAAAACAGCAAAGCACTCGCAAGAACAAATTTTATTTTTTAAAAATATTTTAAATACTCCTTTGCAAGATAGTAGAATGTTGGTTCAAAATTTGATAAAAAATCCCGAAAAAATTGGTTTTATTGAGGATGTTTTCGATTTTCTTACAAAAAAACAGCATCCAGAAATCATTAAAACTCTTGAAGGACTTGCCAATCCCGAAACTCTCAAAAAAATAAAGATTTTTTTTAGCGTAAATAAAGCCATTAATCAGTTAAAAATTAATGAACAAAATCAAATTTTAGGTGATAAAGATATTCCAAAAAAAAATTTGGCATTTACAAATTTGTCCGAAGAAATAATTGTAACTATTCCCACTTATTTTATTTCTACTCCTTTGTTAGAAAATTTAAGATCTGAATTATCTAAAATTCTTATTAAACATTTTTGTAAACCATCGCCCAATATTTCAAGGGCTTGCATACAAAAAAATAGCCAGCCTTGCCAAGATAGGTCAATATAAAAATAATCTTAAAAAATTATAATTATATTTTGATTATCAAAAAATTATTAATTAACAAATCCGTCCTTAGATTCCCGATCCCGCCTCAATATCTAAATTAATTTATAATAATTTATGCAACCCAATCAAACTCAATTTTATCAAAGAAATTTATTAATTGCATGCAGAAAAAATGATTTAGAAGGTATTGCCACTATAACTAAAAAACTAAGTGAAGAAGAATTAAAAACAGCTCTAAATCTCACAGATAGCTTTGGAAATACAGCGCTATTTTATGCCTGTATGCATAATAACTATGATGCAGTAGATAATTTTTTTGAAAATGGCGCCACTCTTAACAGTATTTTAAATTCTGGAGTTCAACCTTCTTTTAAACTAAACAACGAAGGTAGGTCCATATTGGAAATATTGTGCATTAATGGTTATGTAGACATCCTTGATAATTTAATTCAAAAAATAGGAGCGGATGAGAATGGTCTTCAAAATTTTATAAATATTCCTACAAATGGCAAAATACTTATTACTCATGCCTGCGAAAATCAACAAAGCGAAATCGTCGAAAGTCTGGTTAAAAACTTTGATATTGATCTAAATGCAAAAGATGCCTTTGATCGCAAACCGCTTGATTATTCTCGAAGTGATCCAAAAATGTTGATTTTAAAAAAATTCTTTTCGCTTCTTCCACAAGATTCGCTTGATGCACAACAAAATTCAAATAGAAATTTTAGCTCTTTTCTTTATAAGAATAGACCACAAAATGATGAACTTAAAATATTTTTACATGAACAATATCATGATTCGCCCAATACTAATAGATTGGAAAAAATAAGATTTTCAAGATTAGTTTTAGATGAACTCAACAAGACCTCAGAATTTGAACCCAGTTTAGCGCTCGATGTAGTTTGTGAATTTTATAAAAATCCTGAAATACTAAAAAAATTTTCCAATTTTTTGCAAACCTCAAAAAGCATTAAAGAAAAAATTATGAGTTTATCAGGAGACGGTCAGGCATTACCAAATCAAGCGGATTTATCGGAAATAGAAAAAAAACTCTCTTTTGAATTAATTGGAATTATTGTTGGCAAAATTTTATCTTCTCAAAAAATTAATGTCTATCAGTGCTCAAAATTGACTAGTGCATGTGCTGCAAGTATTAATGCATTGAAAAATCAACCTGTTCCGCAAAACACCGCGACTAACCCAAACACGGCAACGCCTTTAAATCCTCAACAAGCTCAAGGCCAAGGGGTATAAATTAACTTTATTTGACATATTTATTCAGAATCAACTCTGGCATAAGAACTATATTTATCGCGCGCGCCCAAGATGTTTTTAAAATCAGAATTAGGGTTTTTATGAGATGCTAAAAGATTGATATTTGACTTGGATTTACAAGAAAAACTGTTTAATCGAAAAATCCTTTCAATTCTGGCTTTATGTGCTCTTAATTTTTTTGGATCTAATTTTATTTAGTTAACTTTTTTAGAATTTCTAAATAAATTTTTTGGAGATTTTCTATTTCCGAAATTAAAGCAAATTCATCAATTTTATGCGCGGTTTCATTGACCAAACCAATCTCAACAACCTCGGCATAATCCTTGATAAATCTAGCGTCAGAAGTGCCTCCCGCAGTGCCTAAAACTGGAGTCATTCCACAAATTTTCTGTACCGATTCTTGAGTTATTTTTGCCAATTTTTTTGGCTTTGACAAAAATGCCTCGCCACTTAATCGATAATTCATTTTATATTTACCAATAAAATCAGCCGTCGGCAATGATTTATCGCCCAAATCTTGAATGTTATCAATTTTTTGCCCAACAGTTTTTTTTAAGGCATATTCAACAAAATCAACAATATCTTGAGCTTTATGAGTATCATTAAAACGAATATTAAAGGCACAATGAGCTTTTGAAGGAATAACATTAGAACCTAAATTTTCGGTGCCAATATCGGTGAATTCGAGGTTGCTTGGGTCAAAAAATTCGGTGCCATTATCCATTTTTTGATCTTTCAAAACCTTACATAAATTGATAAGCATGGTAATCGGATTTAGAGCAATATTAGGATAAGCAACATGTCCTTGTTTGCCATAAATTTCAATTTTAAAACCAATCGAACCGCGACGACCAATTTTAATCATCTCGCCTAATTTATTTGGATTTGTTGGCTCGCCAACCAAGCAGTAAGTAATTGGCATACTTTGTTTTTTCATCCAATCCAGAACTTTTTTGGTTCCGTTGATGCTGTCATTTTCTTCGTCATTTGTGATTAAAAAACCAATCCCAAAATCAGGATTTGGATTTTGCGCCAAAAATTCGGCAACCGCCGAAATAAAGCATGCAATTGCGCATTTCATGTCCGAGGCTCCGCGACCAAAAAGTTTATCACCTTCAATTTTTGCTTCAAAGGGGTCAAACCGCCATTTAGATTTATCACCTTCTTTTACAACATCGGTATGGCCAGCAAAATAAATAGTTTTAAGAGATTTATGTGGATTATAAATGGCATGAAGATTGTTCACTAGATAAGAATTATCACCATCAAATTCTATAATCTGGCATTCGAAGCCCATATTTTGAAGAGTCTTTTTTACTAATTCTAAAACCTCTGGATTATTGCCACTGTATGATGAAATGCGTATTAGTTGTTGCGACAATTCAATTGGAGAGATTTTCATAATACAAAATAGAGATTAATTGTTATTCAAAAATTAAAGCCTTTATTTGAAGCTTTTAACTGCCCAAATCAAAGCAACGACCCAACCTACAAAAGTCCATCCTAAAAATAAATTTAAAACAAATATTGCAGTTGAATCTTTATGTTTGCGCGAGAGAGAAATTATAAAAGGCAGAAAATAGACCAGAAATAGTAATATTTTGAAGAGCACGAACACGACTAAAAACTTGAAATTTTCAAAGAACCAAAATCGATTAAGGAGCTAATCAAAAAAATTTGGCAATATATTATATATCCAAAACTAATCTTCTTGGATCTTCAAGAAGCTCTTTAATACGCACTAAAAATGTAACCGCTTCTTTGCCGTCAATGATGCGATGGTCGTAAGACAAAGCCAAATACATCATCGGACGGATTTTGATTTCGCCATTAATTGCCATTGGTCGTTCTTGGATTTTATGCATTCCCAAAATACCTGATTGCGGAGGATTGATAATTGGGGTTGACATTAACGAACCGTAAACTCCGCCATTCGAAATGGTGAAAGTAGCACCGGCTAAATCTGGCAAAGTAAGTTTGCCGTCGCGCGCTTTAACGCCAAGCTCGGAAATACCTTTTTCAATTCCAGCTAAATTTAATTTATCGGCGTCACGCAAAACCGGAACTACTAAACCCTGTGGCGAGCCAACTGCGACGCCAATATCATAGAAATTTTTGTAAACAATGTCAGTTCCATCAATTTCGGCATTAACTGCTGGAATTTCTTTCAAAGCGACAATACAAGCTTTAACGAAGAAAGACATAAAGCCCAATTTAACGCCGTGCTTTTTTTCAAAAACATCTTTATATTCAGAACGAAGCGCCATCACTGCGCCCATATCGACTTCGTTGAAAGTAGTCAAAATCGCCGCCGTGTTTTGTGATTCTTTCAATCTTTCGGCAATTTTTTGACGAAGTTTCGACATTTTTACGCGCTCTGTTGGCTTAGATCCCGTGGCTTGCAATGGGTTTTGTCTAGCAACAGTTTTTGTCCCATTAGCGATAACATCAAGCACGTCACCCTTGGTTACGCGACCATCTTTGCCCGTTCCGGCAATTAAAGAAGTGTTGATATTATTTTCTGTCGCCAATTTTTTGGGAGCGGGAGAAAGTTCATGTTGCGATGAAATTTTATTTGGAGCAACTGATGCCTGCATATTTGTAGAACCTTGCGAAGAAGCCACTGGCTTGGCTTGAACCGATCCACCTTCTTGCATAAGGGCGACTAAATCTCCAACTTTAACACTATCGCCCTCTTTTACTTTTAAGTCAGAAATTACGCCATTTTTGGGAGCATTAACCTCGAGCGTTACTTTGTCCGTTTCAAGCTCAAGAATCAGTTCATCGGCTTTTACAATATCGCCAACTTTTTTGTGAAGTTTGGCAATTGAAGCTTCGGACACAGATTCGCCCAAAGCTGGGACTTTAATTTCAATGGTCATAATTTGATTAAAATTTGTGAGATTTGTTGTTTTGTTTGATGGCGGGCGATTCTATTAACGATAAAATTTTCGTCAATGGCTTTTTTAAATACCAAAATTTAGATTTAAAAAC
>RFYG01000093.1 GCA_009925685.1 Pseudomonadota bacterium | reverse complement strand
TTAAATTTAATTTTAACTTTTTTGACTATCTCGGATTATTTTTTGAATTATTTAATTTAAAAAAATAATTGCCAACATTAATTAAATTAACAAGTTTACTTAGAAAATTAATGCCAGAATGAGTTTGTGAAAATTAATAAAATCAAATTTATAATCGACCTAATCATCCAAGATTGCTTAAACCTTACTAGATTGGATAAAACTAAACTAAAAAACCCCCCTAAAATTATTCAAGCAATGCTTGAAAATGACATTGTAATGATAAAATCACTAAATAAAATTATCCAAAATTTATAAAAAATATTCACTTTTTTCTCAATTTATGACCGATTTATTACCCTTCGACCAACGCGATGGCGTTATTTGGTTTAACGGCGCTTTTGTTGAATGGAAAGACGCTAAAGTACATGTTTTAAATCACGGACTTCATTATGCTTCTTGCGTTTTTGAAGGTGAAAGAATTTACAACAAAAATATTTTTAAATGCACAGAACACAGTGCCCGACTTCATGCGTCTGCTAAAATGTTAGATTTTTCAATACCCTATTCAATTGACGAATTAGACAATATTAAAAAACAATTGGTTTCAAAGCAAAATATAACCGATGGATACATGCGAGCATTTGCTTGGCGCGGTTCTGAAAAAATGGCGATCTCGGCCCAACATAACAAAATCCATGTTGCTGTCGCTTGTTGGCCATGGCCTCCATATTATTCTGATGAGGCTAGAAAAGTTGGCTTAAAACTTAAATTTGCTCGTTATCGTCGCCCCTCTCCCGAATCGGCCCCAATAGCTTCAAAAGCTTCAGGTCTATATATGATTTGCACAATATCCAAACACGAGGCCGAAAGAGAAGGTTTTAATGACGCTATTATGCTTGATTATCGCGGTTATCTTGCCGAAGCAACTGGAGCAAATTTATTTTTGGTTATGAACAATAATGAACTTCATACACCAACACCCGATTGTTTTTTAAATGGCATTACTAGGCAAACAGTTATTGAATTGGCCAAAAAACGTGGAATAAAAGTTGTTGAACGCCATATTATGCCGAGCGAATTATCAAGTGCTATCGACGCCTTTCTTACTGGTAGCGCAGCCGAAATTACTCGCATTGGCTCCATTGACAACATTAGATATGCAAACGCTCATCAAATGACTCTCGATTTAATGCAAGATTATCATAACTTGGTCAGAGGCCTATGAAGCAAAAAATTCTCAATTCGTTTTGCTTTTTGTTTTCATTAGCATGCATTTTTACTATCTCACAAATCGCTTTTTTTAAGGCTAATGCCAACAACTCTTCTGACTCTCCTTTTAGAGTTAAATCGCATCTAATTTTTGACAAAAAAATCGCTGGGAAGGCCCAAGTTCTTGACGGCGACTCAATTAAGGTTGGCAAAAAAGAAATTCGACTTTTTGGGATTGACGCCCCAGAATATAAACAAAAATGTCTCGACAAAAACAACCAGGAATACAGCTGTGGCATAATTAGTCGCGATTTTCTGTTTAAATTAGCAAATCAAAAATCAGTCGAATGCTTTTATGCTCAAAAAGATAAATATGATAGATTTCTTAGTAAATGCTTCGTTGAACAGCAATCTATTAACGAAGAAATAATTAAAAACGGCATGGCTGTAATTTATAATTTTACCGAAAGTAGTGCAAAAATGGATAAACTCGAAACCGAAGCTAAAAATAACAAAATTGGAATTTGGCAAGGGAGTTTTGAGTTGCCTAAAGATTATCGCAAAAACAATCCTCGAATTTAATTTAACCAAACATGAAAAAAGTCAAAGTTGCAATAATTGGCTCATCCGGCTATACCGGCGTTGAGTTAATTAGAATTCTTCTAAACCATCCACATGTAAAAATTTTATCTCTTATAGCAAATAACAGTGCTGGACAAAAAATTTCTCAACTATACCCACATTTAATTCACTTCAACTTACCCGAAATTCAAAAAATCGAAGAAGTGGATTTTTCGCAAATTGATGTAGTGTTTGGTTGCCTTCCTCACACAACCTCACAACAAACCTTTAAAGAACTTTTATCTAAATCAAAAAATTCTCATCTCAAAATTATTGATTTATCAGCTGATTTTCGCCTCGAGAATCCAAGTGATTATAAATTATGGTATGAACATGAACACAACGCCACTGAACTTCAGCACAAAGCTTCATACGGATTAACAGAAATTTACCGCGATAAAATCAAAAAATCCTCCTTAATAGCATGCCCTGGATGTTATCCAACATCAGTGCTTTTGCCACTAGTTCCCTTAGTGCGCAATAACTTAATCGATCCAAATTCAATTATTATCGACTCTAAATCGGGAACTTCTGGAGCGGGTCGAAACTTAAAACTAAACAATTTATTTTGTGAAATTAACGAATCGGTCAAAGCTTATTCTATTGCAAATCATCGTCATATTGGAGAGATAGAACAAGAGCTATCTAAAGCTGGAGAGCAACAAATTAAAATTGAATTCACCCCGCATTTATTGCCAATAAATCGCGGAATTATATCAACAATTTATATAAAAATTAACGAAAAATATAAAGTTTCAGATCTACAAAATTGCCTTTCTAAAACCTACGATGATGAATTTTTCGTCGAAGTAATAGCTGGAGAACCAAACATAAAAAGCGTAGTTGGGACCAATTTATGTCTTATAGCTGTTAAACAAGGTCGCCAATCCAATCACGCAATTATTGTTTCAGTTATTGATAATTTGTGCAAAGGCGCATCTGGTCAAGCGGTACAAAACATGAATTTAATTTTTGGTTTTGATGAAAATGAAGGTTTGAAGATTGCTCCGATTTTCCCATAAATGAAAACAATTTTTGCCTCAATTACATCACCAATTCGCTCATCCATAACTATTATTCGTATTTCTGGATCACAAACTATTGAATGCATCAAACAACTTGGAGTTAAAAAAGAGCCAATTTCTCATCAAAGTTTTTTTCATAAAATAGTTTTTGAAAATCAAGAACACATTATCGACGAATCAATTATTACCTACTTCAAAGCTCCAAAAAGTTTTACTGGCGAAGATGTTGTTGAAATAAGCATTCATAGTTCTCCATTTATTATAAAATCAATTTTTGCAAAATTACTCTCAATAAATAATGTTGATTTAGCCCAAGCGGGAGAATTTTCGCGACGAGCTTTTTTAAACGGTAAAATTGATTTAGTTCAAGCCGAAGCGATACCTGATTTAATTGCAAGTGAAACCGAAGCACAACACCGCCAATCTATTCAGCAACTTCAGGGCCATCTTGGAAAAATTTACCATGAATGGACAAAAAAAATTATTGAAATTTCAGCTTTTGTTGAAGCTTTGATTGATTTTCCCGACGAAGATTTACCCCCCGAAATTAATGCAAATATCCAATCAACTGTAAATGATTTGCAAAACCAGATTTCAAATCATCTCAACGACAACAAGATTGGTCAAAAAATAAAAGATGGTTTAAGGGTTGCCATAATTGGCGCGCCAAATGTTGGTAAATCAAGCTTGATAAACTTATTAGCTAAAAACGAAATTGCGATTGTTTCTGAAATTGCTGGCACCACTAGAGATACAATCGAAGCTCATCTTGAAATTAATGGCATGTCAGTAATTATTTCTGATACCGCCGGAATTAGATCTAGTAATGATTTAATTGAACAAGAGGGTATCAAGAGGGCCATCAAAAAAGCTCAAAATTCTGATTTAATATTATATATTATTGACGCCACAAACCCGATTATTATCCCCGAATATATCGACGAAAGAACAATTTTAATTATAAATAAAATTGATAGAAACCCTGATTTTTCTATTCAAAAACTTATCACAAATTATAAAATTATTCATCAAAACAAGTTTGTTAAAATTTCTATAACTCAAAAAATTAATATCAAAGAACTAGCATATGAATTAGAAAAAACGATTGAAAAACTTTATCCCAGCACCTACTCACCCAATCTAACCCAAGAGAGATATAGAGTTGCATTACAAAATTGTTTAGATAGTTTAGAAAGGTTTAATCTAGAGAATAACATTGAATTAGGCGCCGAAAATTTAAGAATTTGCCTTACAGAAATTTCTAAAATAACTGGTAAAATTAGTATCGAAGATATTCTTGATTTAATTTTTTCAAGATTTTGTATTGGAAAATAATTTTATAAAAATTTTTCGCCAAAAATCTTATTACCCTTAACTTTATGTTTATTAACACAAGTCAAATGCAAAAATTTAAATAATGTTTTTAGCGTTAGCAAATATTGGTACCATTGCATTTAGCCCGTCAGCATTAATGGCGTCACACCCGGTAATTGCTTTTGAATTAGCTGGACACTCTCTAGGCCATATTCTTCATGGCTTTCTCAAACGCAATCGCAAAAAAAGGGGGTTAAGTCGCTCCCAAATGCGAAAAATGGCCAATCGAAGAAGAAGGCAATTTGTTGACAACATAATCATGCATCATCAAAGACTTGCCAATATAAATCGCCAAGTTGTTGTAAGTAATGCCAGAGAGAGAGCTTTGGCCCGTCGCGAAAAAATGAAAAAACAAATTGATATGCGCAATTTTGATTCTAGATCAAATTCGCAAAGCTTTGAAAAAGAGCAAGATATTAAAAAAAGATGGCGCGGGGGAATTAGTTTAAAAGAGAGAGGTCAAAAAATTAGAGGAATGACAGATGCCAGAAGGACTAGAGCTCGCAGTAGATGGCTAACTATAGTTGCCGATAAAAAAAGCGCTATTAGCTAAACAATTTTTAACCTATAGCAGAAGATAAAATTTTAAAAATATCAATGAATTTACAATATTTAATAAATTATTTAATAAATA
>RFYG01000092.1 GCA_009925685.1 Pseudomonadota bacterium | reverse complement strand
TGTTGCGTTTCGGCAAACGAGCTTAATTCTTCAGTTACCTGAATTGCCAGCTCGCGAGTTGGCACTAAAATTAGAGCTTGAACTTTTTTGGATTGGGCAACGATATTTTCGATTATTGGAATGCCAAAAGCGCCAGTTTTACCGGTACCGGTTTGAGCTTTGCCGATTAAGTCTTTTGGGCTATTGAGCAAGAATGGAATGGTTTTGGCTTGGATAGCGGTTGGTTCTTCAAAACCTTTTTTTCTGAGAGATTCAAGCATAGTTTCCGAGAGGCCAAGCTCACGAAATTTTTGTAGATTTGGCATAATTATTTGTTAGTAATTTTTAGTGATTGAGAATAATTTTGGACTAAAATTATTAAAAGTTAAATCAAATATTGATTTTATTGACAATGCGCCAATCTTACTAAATCAAGTTTTAATGTAAAGTTTATATTTCGCAGATATAATATATTTACTTTACTTCGCAACCAACAGCCTCATGAATATTTTTAAAACCGTCTTTTTCTAAATTTATAGCGAGATATTTTTTGATATTTTCAACTAACGAAAACCCTTGATATATAAAGGCTGAGTAGATTTGAATTAGTGAAGCACCATTTTTGATTTTGATATAAGCATCAGATCCCGATGAGATCCCGCCGACCCCGATTAATGGAATTTTACCGTTTGTAAGTCGATAAAATTGTCGCAAGATTTCGTTGGATTTTTCAAAAAGTGGTTTACCGCTAAGTCCGCCATTTTCAAGGCGATGATGGCTTTTTAAATTTGGGTCACGAGAAATTGTGGTGTTTGAAATTATAACCGCGTCGATGTTGTTTTTGATAACTAATTCAGCAATTGACTCAAGTTGACTGAATTGAAGATCGGGTGCAATTTTTAAAAATATGGGCGTTTTTTTGGAAATTTGAGTATGAAGAATTTGTTTTTGTTGGTTAATTTTAGTTAAAAAATAATCCAAATTTTCAGAATTTTGAATATCGCGCAAATTTTTGGTATTCGGTGATGAGATGTTGATAGTGATATAATCAGCGCATTGATAGAATTTATTCAAGAGTGTTAGATAGTCTGAAGCAAAATCTTCGGTATCTTTATTTTTGCCGATATTAATCCCAATTATTTGTTGGTGAGATTTGTTAATTTTAGTGAAATTTTCATAAAATTTATTAGCGCCCAAATTATTGAATCCGAGACGATTAATGATGGCTTCATCTTCATTAAGTCGAAAAATTCGTGGCTTGGGATTGCCAAGTTGTGCAATGGGAGTAGTGGTGCCGGCCTCAACAAATCCAAATCCAAAATTAAAAAGATTGCCGACGATTTCAGCATTTTTATCGAAACCTGCCGATAGGCCAACTGGATTAGTGAATTCGAGGTCGAATAGCTTTTGATGAAGGTTGTCGTAATTTTTTGGATGATAAAAAAGTTTGTTAAAATTGGGTAAAAATTTCAAATAATTAACAGCCAAATTGTGGGCATTTTCGGGCTGAATTTTGAATATAATTGGACGAAAAATTTTATATAAATTCACTCTAGATTTTCATTAATTTTTTTATTAGATAAAATTAGGAGCGTCGTTAAAGAGGCAACGATAATTAAAATAATATCCGAGGTGCGTTTAAGAATAATATTTTCGCTCAAACTGTCTTTAAGTTTAGCTCTTTTTCTTTCGTTTTTTTCAAGAGCCAGTGAAACAGCATCAGAAGTCTCGCCATCGTTAAATTTTTTGCCAAGATAAAATTTTTTCACCGCAATATGCGCTGGATGAGACGGCAAAATTAGAGGATTGACCTCGAGTTCATTTGTTCGAGTTAGTTTTTTTTGGGCAATTATTTGGTTGATGCTTGGTAAGCTGACGGAGATTAGTAAAATACATATTGTAGTGCCAATAATCATTATGGCGATGGGAATTTGGAATTTTAGAAGATTGTATTTTTTTGGAGTTTCTTCGTTATCGCAAATATCATTCAAAAATGATTTGTTGTTGGAAATTAAAAATAAAATCACCATCGAATAAATACTTATTACCAAAACTATTTCTTTGAAATTGATGAAAGATTTTAAATAAATGTGGAATAAAAAGATGATAGCAAGATGTGATGAGATTAAGCCAATAACCCTTGTTGTTCTAGTTGTAATAAAGAACAAAATCGCTAGATTAATTGTTACAAAAATAATTATTGTTAAGAAATTGCTTAATGCCATCAATCGCGCAAAAGTTCGTTAATTGAAGTTTTAGAACGAGTTTTTTCATCAACTTTTTTAACAATTACCGCGCAATAAAGTGATAAGTTTTTATCGTTTTTGTTTGAAGTGGCGATATTGCCGGGAACTACAACTGAATAAGCCGGAACGCGTCCATAAAATATTTCACCACTTTCGCGATCAATAATTTTAGTTGAGGCTCCGATATAAACGCCCATCGAAATTACCGAGCCGGTTTCAACGATTACTCCTTCGGCGATTTCGCTTCGAGCGCCAATAAAACAATTATCTTCGATGATAACTGGGTTGGCTTGAAGTGGCTCAAGGACTCCGCCGATTCCAGCTCCACCCGATATGTGGCAGTTTTTACCGATTTGAGCGCACGAGCCAACTGTTGCCCAAGTGTCGACCATTGTACCTTCATCGACAAATGCGCCGACATTTACGAATGATGGCATCAATATTGCATTTTTGGCAATATAAGCTGAGTGACGAACTACGGCTCCATTTAAGGCGCGGAACCCCGCTTTACGAAAATCTTCATCTTGCCAATTGGCGAATTTTAGCGCTACTTTATCAAAAAATTTTATATCATCACCGATTGAATTTTGTGTGGCTGTAAGATAGTTATCATTGAGACGAAATGACAAAAGAATGGCTTTTTTGATCCATTGATTAACCTGCCATTTACCAACAATTTGATCATTAACTTTTTGACAAACTCGAATTTTTCCGCAATCAAGTTCGCGCATTATTTGACTAACAGCTTCTCTAATTTCACCCTTAGTTTGAGTGTTGATTTCATTTCTTTTTTCAAAAGCATTTTCAATTATTTGTGAGAGATTTGACATAATTTATTTGGTTAGTTTGTTTTATTGAATAGAGTCAAAAGATGCGCAACTATCGCAGGAAGCTTGCCATCTCGAGTAAGTTTTTTGGCAATTGGTGCAAATATAATTGCTGGTTTTGGGAAGCATTTTTGCGATGGTGATGTTTTTATAAAATTCCTCTTTGTTGCCTAAAAATTTTTCACAATTAGCAATCAATCGATAAAGGTTTTGAGATTTTTCGAGATCCAAAGCGGTCGTAAAATGCTCTTTGGCGACTTTATAAAGTCCTGAGCGGAAAGCAACTAAGCCAATAGCGTAATTTGAGTAATAAGCATTTGAATTTAGTTTGACGAGTTTTTTAACGGCTTTTAGGCGATTTTTGGGAAGGTTTTTTTTATAAATTATGTTAAAAATCTCGACAAGAATTAGGTTTGGAGTTTCTTTCCACAGATTTTTAATAATTGAAACCGCTTTAAAATTTAATCCTAATTTTAACCATGATTTTATTAAAATTTCGTTGGCGGGCATAAATTGATCATCAAGACCCAAAGCAATTTTAGAATATTTAATAGCTTGAAAATATTTTTTGCTCTTAAAGGCCTCTTGAGCAAGAGATGTATTGAGGATTGTGAAATCACGATTTTGAAGTTCATCGCTAAAATTTTCGGTACCAAAATCTTTAATTAAATTTTTAGCTAACTGCCAATGGCCATTTTTTTTATATAGCTTGACTAGCTCTCGAGCTGTGCCAATGCTATTTTTTTTAAGAGAAAGAATTTCTTGACCCAACTCAATTGCTTTAGAATCTTGGTGGTTTTTTATAGCAATTTTTAATTGCGATTTAAGTAATAAAATTTTGCCATGTGGATTGTTTTTAAACTCGGCAAAAAACTTTTGTGATGAGTCGTAATTAGAGTTTTCGAGGGCAAATTTTGCAAAGAAAAAATCATTTATAGATTTGTATTTAATTTGATGCTTAAAATTTTTGTGAATTGATTTGGCGCTTTCGTAATCATCAACCTCAAGGGCTAGAAGTATTTTAGTAAGGGTATCGAAGCCTCGATGGTGGTTGGCAATTATTTTTTCAAGTTTGGCAGTGTAACTTTTTTTGAATAATAATTTAAGTAATTGCGGGAATTTGATGGCCAAAATTCGTGTCAAAACATATGACAAAAAAGCAATAAAAACAAAAAAGAAGATAAAAATTAGCGATGCGGTGAGGATATCAGATTGAATTTCATAGCCTAGCCAGTTGATGATGATTGTGCCGTTATTTTCAATAACCCAAACCACTGAGCTGGTAACGCCAAAAACTAAAATAACATACCAAAAAATTGTGAGCATAATTTTCCTAGGTTAAGCTTTTTAAATATTTAACTATCTCTTTATCGGCGTTAATAACTTCGGTGGCTATGCCAAGCTCCTCAAGATATTTTTGAATTATTGGGAAATACATTTTATCAAGACCAAGAAGCTTTGTAAGGGCCGAATTGTAATCTTTTTGTTGGAGGGCATTTTCAATTTCAACAATTTTACCTTGAAGATTTAGCGGATTTTGTGGGGAAATTTTGCGAACAATAATGAGTTTTTTGAGATTATGACTAAGTTTTTCTATGAAGTCGGCGCTATCTTCGGAGTAGTTCTCGTTGATGATGAGTTCTCTAATTATTAATTTAAAATCATCAATTAACTTTTGATGGCTTGGTAATTCTTTGTAATTTTCTTTGATTGTAGAAAATTTTTTTTGCAAAAATTCGTCATTAACGGTCAAAAGGTCGTAATTTTCGATTTCTGTTTTGCAATCAGCGCCGTTAAATAATTTTTC
>RFYG01000091.1 GCA_009925685.1 Pseudomonadota bacterium | reverse complement strand
TTTTAATCAATAGTTCAACCGCTTCTTTATTATCTGTCTCAGAAGCCATGAAAATAGCAGTTTCTCCTGATTTATTAACTTCATCTAATAAATTAGTTTTTTCAATTAAAAACCTAGTGACATTTTTAGCATTATGTTTTATAGACAAATGAAGAAGACTTTTATCATCCCACTTTGGTAATTCTTCGTCTTTATGAAATTTATTAATAAGCAGTTCAACGATTTCTTTATGATCATAAGCGCAGGCTGTAAAAAGAGATGATTTTTCTTCTCTAGCATTATTTTCAATCAATAGTTTAACTATATCGAGATGTCCATTTTTTGAAGCAAGTATTATAGGAGTTATTCCATCAGCATCTTTATTTACATCAGCTTTATTTTCAATCAATAGTCTAACTATATCGAGATGTCCTTTTTCAGATGCAATATGAAGGGGAGTCATTTTATAACCATTAACAATATTTACCAAATCAGGTTGTTGTTCAAGATATTCCTTAGCCAAATCAATATCATTTATATCGCAGACACGAAGAAAAACTCTATTTCGATTTGTATTGAATGGCTTACTTACAGGGCTGCTTGTATTGGATGTCTGAATTGCGGGGCTGCCACCTAAAAGGGGTTGCTTTAGTTGGTCATATCCAGATCCAGATCTTTTTGGACCAAAAGGCAATCTAAATGGCATAATTTTTCCTAATGTTTGTGTTAATTAATTTAAAAAAATCATGGATAAAATCCATAAATTTTATACCAAAGTAAAAATGTATTTAATTTATATGAAATTCCAATAAATCAAATTTATATTGCAATTCAAAATCAACTTCAATTTCAACTTCAACTTCTTAATTATTACTTCAACGATTTTTTAGAATTTTTAACGGAAGGTTTGTTGTTATCGCTTTTTAAAGCATCAACGCGTTTTTTTAATATTTCTAAAAACTTATCAAGACCCTCATCATTTATTGTTGAATTAAATTCTGATCTTTGGGTTTCAATCAAGCTAACGCCCTCGGCAATGAAATCGACAATATAATAATTTCCATCGTCTTCAATTACTCGAAAATCAAAGAATATTACGGTATTGGAGTTTTTGGGAGTAAATTCGCTTTTTGCCAAATAAAAACTGCCTTGTTTTTCAACGGAATTTACTGTGAATTTTTTACCATTATAGCTATTAAATTTTGGCCCGTAAGTATTTATCATGAACTCTCTATATATCTCCATGAACTTTTTTCGCTGTTCTTCGGAAGCATTTTTATGGTGTCGGCCTAAAACAAATCGCGAAATCCACTTAGAATCAATTGATTTGTCAATGATGTTAATAATTTTTTGTTTTTTATTAACCTCGTTAAGTTTTTTATCTTTGGCAACATCAATAATTTGGTCGCCAAGTATTTGAACAAATTTTTGAACCATATCTTTGGGCACGGCATTTTGGGCATTAGCGGTGCAACAAAAAAAGATGATTGTAAAAAGGTACAAGATTCTCTTCATAAACTTTATTTTGTTATTTTTCGATTTCGGCAAGACGCCTCTGCAAGTAAGCGCTTCTTATTGTGGCATAAGTATCAAAAGAATCTTTGCGAACAATGTCAATGATGTCAAGAAGTTCTTCTCTGGTGTCGATAACACCTCCAACGTTATTGGCTATGCGATATTTGGCTTCAATAAAATCTGAAGATCCGCCAATTTCAAAAGAATTAAAACTTAGCGGATCGACTAATCTATCAACAATTCCACCACTTAAATCGCGCAAATTATTGGGGCCTATAAATGGTAAAATTAAAAAAATATTTGACTCCAAGCCGTAATATCCAAGAGTTTGGCCAAAATCTTCGGATTCATATTTAATGCCCTTAACTTTGGCTATATTGAATAATCCTCCAATTCCAAGGGTGGAATTAATCAAAAAAGAAGAAATGGTAGCGAAGCCATTTTCTGGCTTTCCCTGAGCAAAAGAATTAAAGGCGGAAACTGGCAAAGTTAAGTTAGTAAGGAAGTTTCGAATTGAGCTTCGAGTTGGTTTGGGAATGGTTTTGCGATAATTGCGGGCGATTTTTTCAAAAAAATATTTGTCAACAGTTTCGTTAAATTCAAAAACTTTGCGATTATATTTTTCCAAAGGATCGTTAACCGAACCTTTATTTATTTCAGTCTCAAATTTATTAAATTCTTTTTCAAAGTCAGCGTCGCTCTTTTGGGCATGTGCAATTGGTGTGTCGATGAATATGATTGGAATAAAAAGAAGAATGAGAAAATTAAAGATTTTATTCATTATTCTGGGGGGATTGAAGACTGGATTCAATCTGCTCAATCAGAGAAATGAATTTTTGATCAAGTTTGTCGGGGTTTTTAAGAATGAGTTTGTCAATAACTTCTTTGGCTTTATGAGGTTTATTTTCAAGCATCAAAATATAAGCTTTTTGATAATAGGCCTCTTGGAATTCGGGCCAGAATTTTATAATAATTGTAAATCGAATTTTAGCATCGGAAAAGTTGCCCTTTTCTAAGTGTTGAAGACCGAGTTTATAATTGGTGTTGAGGAGATCTTTGCATTTTTCACGAATCGAATAAAACTCTAAAATAGATTTTTTTATCAATTTTTCAAAAATTTTGGTTGTATTTTGATAATTATTGAAAATTTTATCAAAAAAAACCTCGTCTTTGAGCTCTTTTTTTGATTTTTTGCCAGTAATTTTTCTAAATAAATAGCTAAACATTTTTTGAATAAATAAAATACGAGATTGCCCAATCGATCTCAAAAGATAATTTAGTTTGATAATTTTTCAAATAAAAATTTCGCAGTTTTCTAAAATCATTCAAATCATATTCATCAAGGTTTCTTAAAATATTATTTGCGCCGATTTTTTTAAAATATTTGAGCGCTTGAATCGAATTATCGAATTTTTCAAAACAAGTTTCTTGAAAATAAAATTTTTCAACCAATCCACATTTATTAAGCGTTTTTTTGATTTTAATTGCGTCGGGCATTTTATTTATCCTAAAAGGTAAATTTGAAAAATTACGAAAACTTTCTGACGTTGGAAGGGCTAAAACTAGTAGGCCATTTTGCTTTAAAATACCGCAAATTTTTTCGAGAGTTGAGTCTATGTCATCTGACCACTGTAGCGCAAACGATGATGTAATTAGATCAAAAGATTGGTTTTGGAATGGTAAAAAATTAAAATCAGCACAAATTTGAAGCTTGCTAGAGATGGACTGGCGGGATTTTTTAAGCATCGCTAGACTTAAATCGAGCTCGTAAAAATTGTGAAAATTAAATTTATTTTTAAAACTTTTTTCAAGATTTTCAAATATAAAACCAGCTCCACTACCGATATCTAAAATATGAGAATTATCCTTGCCAGAATTGGTCGCGTTAAAGTTTTGAAAATCAAAATATTGATGGATAAAAATCGCAATTTTATTGGCAACAATTTTTTGAATTTTAGCGTTAATTAAATAGTCTTCTACTTTGTTAAAAAAATTATTTGCCACTAAAGAATAGTTAAAATTCATGATAATTAATTTCCATAATAACTAATTTAATTTGAATTCTTATCCAGCTCTTCAATCAAAGATACAATTTTTTCAACTAAATCATCGGTAGTAACTTTATGATTTGGCTTGCCGTTGATATAAATATTGTGGCGATTATTTCCACCGCCAGTTACTCCAATTTGAGTATGTTGGGCTTCGCCGAGTCCATTAACGACGCACCCTAGAATTGAAACGGTGAGGGGTGTTTTGATATGTTCGATACGTTTTTCAACTTCTTCGACGGTTTTTATAACATCAAAACCCTGGCGCGCGCAGGACGGGCAAGAAATTAAATTCACTCCACGATGACGCAAACCCAGACTTTTAAGAATTTGAAAAGCTACTTTTATTTCTTCGCGCGGATCGGCTGATAATGAAACGCGAATTGTATCACCAATCCCTTGCCAAAGCAAATTTCCAAGGCCAATAGCAGATTTAACTGTTCCGGCTGAAAGGCTTCCGGATTCAGTGATGCCAATGTGAAGTGGATAGTCGCACGATTCGGCTAGAGCTTTATAGCTGGCTACCGCCAAAAAAACATCTGAGGCTTTAACGCTAATTTTGAAGTTAAAAAAATCATTATCTTCGAGAATTTTTATATGTCTTTGCGCGGATTCTACCAAAGCTTCGGGGGTGGGAGTTTTATATTTTTGTAAAATATCGTTTTCTAATGAACCCGCGTTAACTCCAATCCTGATTGAACAACCATAATCTTTGGCAGACTTTATAACTTCGCGCACTTTTTCTTCTGACCCGATGTTACCGGGATTGATTCGTAAGCATTTGGCGCCGGCCATTGCGGATTCTATTGCGCGTCGATAATGAAAGTGAATATCGGCTATCACCGGAATTGGCGAATGGGGGATTATTTTGGCCAGCGCTTCGGATGAATCTTGATCGGGAACTGATATGCGAATTAATTCAGCGCCAACTTCGTGACATTCATTAATTTGCCGAATGGTATTTTGAACATCAACAGTTTTGGTGTTAGTCATGGTTTGAACAGCTATCGGCGCATCTCCACCAATAGCGACATTACCAACAAAAATTTGCTTGGATTTACGACGGTTAATGGCGCGATAGGGTCTAATTTCGTTGATTTTATCTTCCATAAAATTAGTTAGAAATATTGTTAAATAATTTAATAATGTGCTTTTGGTTTTGAGATATTAGATATCTTAATTTTGTCGGATCGATGTTTAACAAAAAAACCAATGATGTAAAATCTTCAAATCCTTGGCCGGCAAATTCTTTGAATTTTGCAAGGTCATTAATTTTAAGATAACTTATAATTATTAAAATTCTAAAAAAAATCGATGAA
>RFYG01000010.1 GCA_009925685.1 Pseudomonadota bacterium | reverse complement strand
TTTTATTGGAATTCCATCCTTGTTTACCGAATCAGAAAAAGTGTGGGCATCTGAACAATCGAGTAACAAATCATTTTCCACTTCGCTTCGCAACTTTTTCTTTGCCTCTTCAAATGAATTAACGGATTCTGCTGAAGTAAAAACTATGTGGCAGGAGTTTATTAATGTTTTTTTATTACCAATACTTGCATTAGACCACTTTAGTTCACCCCATTCCGTTTTACCTATTGCCAGCAAATATTTTCCTTCGAAACAGTCTTTTTTTAATGGATTTTGTATCTGATCTAGAGTCAGATTAAAGTTGTTAAACCCTTCAATTATTGGGCTGTCATATTTAGATTTTTCGTGCTCAGGAGCTGACTTAATAATCTCGTTACCTAGCTCTATCAAAGATGCTTTATTTAAAGTTCTCGAAAAATCTTTATCATCTTTTTCCAGCCTGTATCTAAAATCTAAAGTATTCAAAAACTGACTCTTGATAATGTCCGTTGCTAGAACAGTTTCATCCGCAAAAATTACATGAATATTAGGTCTCTTATACGCCCCAAAATCAACCCCTGCAAAATCACTTAAACGAAACTCCAAAACTGGCAAAATCAAATCGATATTTTTTAACCTGCCTTTTTTCTTGCGCTCCAAAACCTTTTCATAACCATCCAAAAAAAGATAATCGTTAATCCCAATAGCGCTAAATTCTTTGGGAAGTTTTTCTAAATCACAAATAAACTTCTCCCAAGTTTCATCATTGTCTTGACCGTAATTTTGGATAATTGAAGCTGGGGTATGTATGTGCAGATCCCACTTTCTCCATTCTGCTCCTCTAGGAAATTGATTATTTTTTGACATTTTTTAAGTACCTCATGATTATTTTTCACTTTGTTTATCTATCCACTCGTAAATTTCTTTCTTACGAAATCGCCAAGAAGTGCCGAGTTTAAATCCACGATTTTTTTGTAAATCAAATCGATAAGGTTTCTTATCCGCTATCCCTAAATATAAGTCATCTTCTTTATCGAAATTGTGTTGTTTTGTCATAAAAAATCAGTACTAAAGAGACAATATTAACTATTTTTTAACCAAAATTGCGTAGCAAATAATTGCCGAAATCACTAACGAAAAAATCAGAAAAAATAAAACAAAATTTTGGCTTGGAGTTGTTAAAATATCGTTGCCGAAGGTGTTAATTAAATTTTGCTTAATCTCGTCATCACTCTTTTGGGCGCGAATTTCATCTCTAATAAATTTGCGCATATCGTAAGCGAATTTAGTGTCAGAATTTTCAATTACTTGACCATTGCAAACCAAACAGCGCACTTGCAAAAAAAGCTCCATCGCACGATTTTCTTGAGCTTGGTCGGGGAGTTTATCTTCGGGAGAAAGTGCTAAGGCGAGGTGGGTTGACAACAACAGCGCCAACAAAAATTGAAGGATAAAGTTATTGTAAAAAACTTTCATCAATTGTGCCTGAAAAAATTTTTTGGTATCCGCCTGTCATAAAAACGTTGGTTCCGTCGAACTCTATCAATAAATCTCCACCTTTGAAACGAACGGTTACCGATTTTGATTTAATTAAGTTTTTTGTGATTGAGGCCACGCCAACTGCGCAGGCACCCGATCCGCAGGCTAAAGTTTCGCCGACACCGCGCTCAAAAACCCGCACTTCAATTAATGAATCGTTGATGATTTTGGCAAATTCAACATTGGTGCGATTAGGAAAAATTTTTAAATTGCCTTCGATTTTTGGTGCCACGCTAAAGAAAATATTATCGTGTGGAATGTTGTCAACAAAAGTCACGGCGTGAGGATTGCCAACGTCGACATGCATAAAATCAAAATCTTCGAGGTGAATATTTGGGTTAATAATTTTTGGTTGGGCTAAATTAACTTTGATTAATTTTTCTGAAACTTTAGTGCATTCTAATAATGATGCTGAAGTTTTAATGATGATTTTATTTTTTTGAGGATTTTCTTCAAAAATAATGCCAGCTACACAGCGAGTAGCGTTACCGCAAGTTGAGCTTTCGGAGCCATCGCTATTATAAATTTGCATTTCGCAATCAAAGCCGTCTCGAGAGCTTTTTATCAAAATTAATTGATCGCATCCGATGTTTTTTCGATCGGCGAATTTGATAATTTGATTGCTGGATAAAAGATTGTGGCCCAAGCGCTGGTCGATGATAATAAAATCATTGCCCGCGCCACTCATTTTATGAAATTCTAGAGTTTTCGTGTTATTATTAAGATTGTTTGGCTCGGCTGACATAGCTGAAATCTTCGGTGTTAACAATAACTTCTTCGCCAGACTCAACAAAAGGTGGAACCATGATTCTGACGCCATTTTCTAGGATTGCGGGTTTATAAGATGCCGAGGCGGTTTGACCTTTAACCACCGCATCAGCTTGAGCAATTACGGCGTTAACTTGTTCGGGTAAAAAAATTGAAATTGGTTTGTCGTTGCAATATTCAATACGAATATTCATGCCTTCGGTCAAGAATGGCAAAGCCTCGCCAACCAAATCTTTTAAAAAATTAAACGATTCAAAAGATTCCATATCCATGGCAACTATTTCATTTTGATCAAAATATTGGAATTGCATGTTCTTTTGCTCGACAAAAGCCACTTCAACATCTTCGCTCGAAGCGAAACGGGTGTTGGTTTTGTTGCCCGTAACGATGTTTTTCATTTCGACTTGAATATAAGCGCCACCCTTGCCCGGTTTGACGTGGTCGCGTTTAACAACTTTCCACAATTGGTTTTGAAATTCAATAACATTGCCGATACGAATTGAGTTTGCGTTTGTTTTCATAATTTTTGATTTTTTAAATTTGAAAGGTTGGGTTTGAAGGTTTGGCTTAGTTATAAATTTTTAACAATTTCTTCGACGACTTTTTTGGCATCGCCAAAAATCATCATGGTGTTTTCGTTGTAAAAAAGTTCATTATCAACCCCAGCGTAGCCTGCGCCCATCGATCTTTTGACAAAAAATACGGTTTTGGCGTTGGCGACGTCGAGAATTGGCATGCCATAAATTGGGCTGGTTTTGTCAGTTTTGGCTGAAGGGTTGGTAACGTCGTTGGCGCCAATTACGAAGGCTACGTCGGCGTTACGAAACTCAGAGTTGATTTCATCGAGCTCGAAAACTTTTTCATAATCGATATTGGCTTCAGCCAAGAGAACGTTCATGTGGCCCGGCATGCGTCCAGCAACGGGGTGAATAGCGAATTTAACCGAAGCGCCTGCATTTTCGAGTAAATGCGTCATCTCAGAAACCGCATGTTGAGCACCGGCAACCGCCATTCCGTAGCCGGGGACGATTATGATTGAAGACGAACCTTTGATTATGTGAGCAACATCTTCGGCGTTAGCGATTTTAATTGGTCTTTGCTCTTTGTTGCTGTTGGATTGAGATGAATTATTTTCATTAAAACCTGAGAAAATTACGTTGAAAATTGAGCGATTCATTGCTTTGCACATAATGTAGCTAAGGATGGCTCCGCTGGCACCAACCAACGCTCCGGCGATTATTAGTAATGGGTTGTTGAGGGTGAAGCCAATACCGCTAGAGGCCCATCCCGAATAAGAATTTAACATTGAGACGACTACGGGCATATCGGCTCCGCCAACTGGGGCAATTAAGATTATGCCAATAAAAAGTGATAATAAGGTGAGGGCGATGAATAAAAATTTGGAGCCAAAGATGCAAAATCCGACTAATAAAATAGCGAGCGCTAAAGCGATAATTTTTGAACTTTTTTTAGGATTTTTTTTGAAAATTATTAGTTTTGACGACATATTGCCGTTGAGTTTTAAGAAGGCAATTATTGAGCCTGTGAAAGTGATAGCGCCTATAACAACCCCAAGACCCATCTCAATTTTGCTGGCAAACTTAATTTTACCATCCTCGATTAGTCCGAATGAATCTGGCATCCACAGTGCTCCGATAGCAATAAATACAGCGCATAAACCAACTAATGAGTGAAAGCCTGCAACAAGCTGAGGCATTGAAGTCATTTTGACTTTGTTGGCAACTATGTAGCCAATAGCTCCGCCGATTGTTATCGCTAACAAAATTAGTAAAATATTATGAACCTGCGGTAAAAATAGAGTGGTGATGATTGCTAAGGCCATTCCGGCGATTCCAAGATAATTGCCGAGGCGTGAAGTTTTTGGCGAAGATAATCCGTAAAGCGATAAAATAAATAAGACAGCAGAAATTATGTAAAAGAAGGTCGCAGTTGATGACATAAGGGATATAAATTATTGGAAAATTTTCGAGGCATTTTGAGATTATTATAGTTTTTAGTCAATGTTTTAATCATCAAATTAGCTTGGTCTGAAATCAATCTAGTTAAATTCAAGAAGCTCTAAATTCCAGCTTTTAGACAATCATGAATATGAAGAACACCGATAATTTTGTTATTTTGAGATACAAAAATACTAGTGATGGATTTTTTATTCATTAGACCAAGAGCTTCAATTGCAAGGGTATCTTTACTAATGACTTGTGGATTTTTAGTCATAATATTTTGGGCTAAATTATTTAAAAAATTTTGTGATAGATTCCTACGAAGATCGCCATCAGTGATAATGCCAACTAAATCATCATTATCATCCACCACTGCAGTGCATCCAAGATGTTTTGAGGTCATTTCAATCAAAACCTCTGTCATAAGAGCGCTTGTTTTTACAATTGGTATTAGAGAATCTTTGCGCATAATATCGCCTGTTTTAAGAAAGGCTGAACCTAATTTTCCGCCGGGGTGAAAAGTTCCAAAATTCTGAGCATTAAATCCCCGAGCCTCAATAAGGCTAACCGCAAGACAATCGCCAAGTGCTAACATCATAGTCGTAGAAGTTGTTGGGGCGTTGATGTTATTGGCTTCAGGAATAGCTGGAATTGTGAGTGCGATTGTACTTGAATTGCCTAGCTCTGAATCACGTTTTCTAATTATGCCAATAATTGGAATAGAAAATCTTTTGCAGTAATAAATTATGTCTTTTAATTCTTTGGTATCACCT
Source organism: Pseudomonadota bacterium (assembly GCA_009925685.1). Classification (GTDB taxonomy): domain Bacteria; phylum Pseudomonadota; class Alphaproteobacteria; order Rickettsiales; family UBA1997; genus CAILUF01. The sequence goes on along the minus strand of RFYG01000010.1, from coordinate 21,346 downwards.
GAATTTGAAAGAAGAATTACGACATCATTTTCGGTGATCATTCCTAGATCGCCATGGCTGGCCTCGGCTGGATGAATAAAAAAAGCTGGAGTGCCGGTTGATGCTAATGTTGCAGAAATTTTATTAGCAATATGGCCAGATTTACCCATACCGCTTAAAATTACTCGTCCTTTACATTTAAGAATAAGTTCGACGGATTTGACATATGAATCATCAAAAAAATCAATCAATGATTTTAAACCTTCAACCTCGGTATTTATGGTATTAATAGCTGACAAAATATACGAATTTTTGTGTTGCATAATTCGATTAAATTAGTTTTTATTTAATTGGTTAAATACATGATAATCCTAATTAAATTTGCATTATGAGCTTAAAAGAGCAAGAAGTTTTCCAAGAATTTGTTGACGCTAAAGCCATTTTAAAAGGACATTTTATTCTTTCGTCTGGCCTACATTCTGATACATATATGCAGTGTGCGAGGGTATTAATGAACCCCAATATTGCATCAAAATTATGCTCATCTCTTGCCCAAAAAATTACCGCTAAAATGGGTTTTAATGCTTTTGACATAGTCGTTTCACCTGCTATGGGTGGAGTTGTGGTCGGTTATGAACTGGCTAGACAACTTAATTTAACGTCAATTTTTTGTGAAAGAGTTAATGGCGCATTCGAGTTTCGCAGAGGTTTTGAATTATTGCAAAATGCGAGAGTTTTGGTGGTTGAAGATGTTATTACCACTGGCAAATCTTCATTAGAAACTTTTGACTTAATCAGAAGATGCGGAGCGAAAATTATGGCAGAAGCTTGTTTAGTTGATCGTTCAGGTGATAAGGATTTATCAAAAAAAATGAACCTTCCAATTTTTTCGTTGCTAAATATTGAGGTAAAAACTTTTGATCAAAACAATATTCCAGATAATTTAAAACTAATTCCGGCTGTTAAGCCGGGAAGTAGATTTTTAAAAAATTAGTTTTTTGAAAATATTAGTTTTAATCCTCCAAGAGTGAGTTCGGGCTCAAAATAATCAACTATTTTAGTGCCAATTAGAGGTTCCTTGAATAGTTCTGATAGGCCTCCAGTAATAATTTTAGTTGTATTGAATCCAAGTTCACCTTCAATTCTTTTGATCATTCCTTCAATCATTGAGATATATCCAAAATAAACTCCTGAATTCATGGCTTCGACTGTGCTTTTACCAATTACATTTTTTTGAGGTTTTATTGAGATTTTTGGTAATTGAGCTGTCATATCATGAAGAGCTTTTAGTGATAAATTAATTCCTGGGGCTATAACTCCACCTAAATATTCACCATCTTTTCCAACAATATCAAATGTTGTGGCAGTTCCAAAATCTATAATAATCAAGTTTCCACCAAATTTATTGTAACCAGCGATTGAATTTATGAGTCGATCATGACCAACTTCATTTTTGTTTTTAATTTTAATATCAATACCAAGTTTAGTACCGTTCTCACCAATTATTATTATTTTTTTGGCTACGGTTTGGCTTATAATTTTTTTAACAGCCTCATGAATTCTAGCCGTTAATGATGGGACAACAGATCCGATTATGCACCCGTCAATTTCTAGGCAATCAACTTTGTTGGTAAGGCATAACTCAACAATATCTATTGCGTAGTCATCGATATTTTTTTTTATATCGGTAAAAACTCGCCATTTATGTATTAAGGACTCTTTTTTAAATATTCCAATAACAATATTGGTGTTACCGATATCGATTGCTAAAAGCATAATTATTTCAATTTAGAGCATGCGTTTGAAATTCTTTGCATTGCATCACTTAAAAATTCATCGCCAGCTGCATAAGAAATTCTAAAAAAACCTTCGGCCCCGAAAGCAATACCTGGAACAACCGCGACCAAAGCTTCTTCGAGTAGGTAAGTTGCAAAATCGTTATCGTTTTTGATAATCTGACCTTTGGGAGTTTGTTTGCCAAATAATCCTTTACAGCTTGGAAATACATAAAATGCGCCGTTTGGAGTGTTGCAATTAATTCCGTCAATTTTGTTTAGCATCTCAACCACCATATCGCGTCTCTTTTGAAATAGAAGTGCATTTGGTTTTATAAAATCCTGAGGGCCATTAAACGCTTCTACCGAAGCTGATTGACTTATAGAGCTTGGGCATGAGGTACTTTGTGATTGAATGATTCCCATCGCTTTAATTAATTTTTCTGGTCCAGCTCCAAAACCAATTCGCCATCCGGTCATGGCATAACCTTTAGAAACCCCATTAACTAAGAGTGTTCTATCTTTTAATTTGGGTTCAATCGAGGCAATTGTAGAAAATTTAAGATTATCAAAAATTAAGTGTTCGTAAATATCGTCACTAAGAATATGTACGGCTGGATATTTTAGTAAAACATCGGCTAATTTTTTTAATTCTGATTCGGTATAGCAGGCTCCAGTTGGGTTACTAGGTGAATTAAGAATTAGCCATTTGGTTTTGTTGGTAATTTTTGATTCAAGTTCGGAAGGCGATAATTTAAAATTATTATTTTCAGATGATTCGGCAATAACAGGAACTCCAGATCCAAGAAGAACCATGTCGGGATACGATACCCAATACGGAGCAGGAATTATGACTTCATCTTCTGGGTTAAGGGTGGCAATTAAAGCGTTATAGATTACTTGCTTGGCGCCAGTGCTAACAGAGATCTCCGATGGTTTATAATCAAGATTATTTTCTCGTTTCAATTTATTGATTATTGCTTTTTTGAGGGCTGGTGTTCCATCAACTGCGGTATATTTGGTTTCTCCATTTTGAATAGCTTTTATTCCAGCTTGCTTAATGTTTTGAGGGGTATCAAAGTCTGGCTCTCCCATTCCAAGGGATATAATATCGTGGCCCTGAGCTTTTAATTCTGAAGCTTTTGTAGAGACTGCAATGGTTGGAGATGGTTTTATATTGGACAATGATTTAGCTAGCAAAGACATAAAACAAATTTATTGAGATTTAATAAAGAAATTGACTTTTTGGAAAGGAGACATTTTTATGTGAGATATTTTTATGTATCTAGGCATTTTTTGTCAAATTAATTTTAATAATATTTATGAGCGGAGAGCTTGAATCAGACCCTTTATTTCTTGGATTAACAAGACCTCCCATGCTATTGGGGGTCAGTTATACATTTGCCGGAATAAATCTACTATTGTGCTTAATGACATTCGTTATAACTAGCAATTTTATATATCTTTTAGTAATTCTTCCGATAGTTCATGGAATAGCTTGGTTAATTTGTTTAAAAGAACCGAGGGCACTTGAATTATTTATTGCAAGAAGTTCAAAATGTAGTATTTGTAGAAATAGATATTACTACGGGGGAGTTAATTCATATGATCTTTATTGATCATTGAGATACAACCTATGAATCAGTTAAATTCTTGTTTATTAAAATAATTATAATTAGAATTTTTTATTTATTTTTTATTATCTAATCACTTTTATTAATAATTAACTAATATTATTTATGCCTAACACTCCTTCTACATCAGTAAATCCTCTAAAAGCATATCCTCTCGATACAACTTCTAAAACCTTATAAATGTTTCATAAATATCGTAGTCACAATTGTGGTGAATTAAACAAAAATAATTTAAATGAAAAAGTCAAACTATCGGGTTGGGTTCACTCTAAACGTGATCACGGTAGTTTGATTTTTATCGATTTGCGTGATCACTACGGCATCACTCAAATTGTAATTGATAAACAAAACAAAAATCTCAATTTGGATTTAGTTTCTGCAATTAAATTAGAATCAGTAATAACCATTGAGGGTTATGTTATTGCAAGAGATTCTCAATCAGTTAATTCTAAAATTATAACCGGTGAAATAGAAATCAAAGTTGAAGATTTTTTGGTCGAATCTCAATCAGAACAAATTCCATTCCAAATTAACTCTGATAATGAGAATTATCCGGAAGAACTTCGTTTAAAATATCGCTTTCTTGACCTGAGACGCGACAAGACTCACAAAAATATAATTTTGAGATCAAAAGTTATTTCCGCATTAAGATTGGAGATGACCAAGCAAGGTTTTTTAGAGATTCAAACTCCAATATTAACCGCCTCAAGCCCAGAAGGAGCAAGAGATTATTTGGTTCCAGCTAGATTGCATCCAAATAAATTTTATGCTCTTCCTCAGGCTCCGCAACAATTTAAGCAGTTATTAATGGTTTCGGGTTTTGACAAATATTTTCAAATTGCCCCATGCTTTCGCGATGAAGATTTAAGAGCTGATAGATCTCCAGAGTTCTATCAATTAGATATCGAGATGTCGTTTGTTACTCAAGAAGATATTTTTTTAGCAATAGAACCAATAATGTATAACATATTTAATGAGTTTGGTTGTAAAAAAATTCTTAACAAAGATTTTATAAAAATACCATATGACGAAGCAATTTTAAAATATGGAACAGATAAACCCGATCTTAGAAATCCAATATTTATATCCGACGTAACCGAGGTATTTATTGATTCTGATTTTTCTATCTTTACAAATCAAATTGCTAAGGGATCAATAATTAGAGCTATTCCAGCCCCAAAGACAGCTTCTCAACCACGTTCATTTTTTGATAAAATGATCGAATATGCTCAATTAAATGGTGCCAAGGGTTTAGCTTATATCGTTTTTGATGAAAATGGAGAAGCTAAGGGTCCAATCGCTAAGTTTTTAAACAAGAATAAGTTGGAAAATTTAAAATCTATATCTGGGATTAATAATGGTGATTCAGTATTCTTTTCTTGTGGAGATGTATCCGATGCCACAAAAATTGCCGGTTTAGTTAGAATTAAGCTTGGCAATGACTTAAATCTTATTGATAATTCCATCTACAAATTTTGCTGGATAGTAGATTTTCCAATGTATGAGTTGGAAAAAGAATCTGGTAAAATTGATTTTTCCCACAACCCATTTTCTATGCCACAAGGTGGAATTGAAGCCTTGAATAATAAGAACCCACTTACAATAAAAGCTTTTCAATATGACATAGTTTGTAATGGTGTTGAGTTATGTTCGGGCGCTATTAGAAATCATAAACCAGAAATTATGTATCGCGCCTTTGAAATTGCCGGATATGGAGCTGAAGTTGTTGAAAAACAATTTGGCGCTATGTTAAATGCTTTTAAATATGGCGCACCACCGCATGGTGGTCTAGCCCCAGGAATTGATAGAATTGTAATGCTTCTTTCTGATGAACCTAACATTCGCGAAGTGATTCCTTTTCCAATGAATGGAAGGGCTCAAGATTTGATGATGAATGCACCGAAAAATGTTGAAGATAAGCAACTTAGAGACTTAAAAATAGCCTTAATTAAACCAATAAATTAATTTTTCTTAATTAAAAACTTTGTTTTAGAGATAAAATCTGCCAAAGTTTTTAATTTTTTATAAACTCAATTGCAGATTCTTCAATAATACAAAAGAAATTTTTTGTGATAATCTTTTGGAGTTTAAAGAGCGGATTAAGTTATTATATAAAGCTAATCTTTGGTTCTATTAAATCTTTTATTGTTACCATGTCTGACATGGTTTGTCTTTCTAAATGTAAATTTTCTACTAAACGACAATAATCCAAAACTTATAACAATTATACCCGCGTTAATTATAAATAGTTTTAAAGCAAGGGAACGAAAACCTTTTTCAACAAGGTCGTAGATAAAATAGAGTAAAGCCAAGTTATAAAACAAACCAAATACCATTCCAAAAAAATATGATGTGTTGTTTGCTTTTTGCTGATTTTCTTGAAGTTTGTGTCGATGTTCTTGTTCTTTTTTAGTGAGTTCAATTAGCGCATTTCTTTCAATGGGAAGATCTGGGCGAGAGTCAAAACGCTCGCGATTATTTCTGTTGTCGTTCATGATTTTTTTTTGATTTAGAGTTTGCAATATTTCGATCGCGAGTAATTGCAACGAAGTCTTTTTCGAGTGCAATTTTGGCTTCGGTAAAAGAGTGTTTTCTGAGTTTTACAAAAGTAAAAGTTGACACTGAAACAAAACCTGCAACAAAGCTTTTGAGCGAAGATATTTTGAGAAACATTGAATTAAAAAAGTGATTAAAATTTTTTTTATATTCAATCTATTTTTTTTAAAATCAATTTAAATTTAAGGTTGTTTAAAAATATTAAATTTTAGTGGGTTTTAAATTTACAGATTTTGTTTGTTTTTTTCGATAATCGCTTAGTTTTTTGGCAAGATTTTTGTTGTTTAATGATAATATCGAGATTGCAAATAAAGCTGAATTTTTTGCTCCAGCTTCTCCAATTGCAAGAGTTCCAACTGGTATACCAGCTGGCATTTGAACAATTGATAAAAGTGAATCTAAGCCTTTTAGAGTTTTACTTTCTACTGGAACTCCAAGAACTGGAATCTCAACCATTGATGCTATCATTCCTGGAAGGTGAGCCGATCCCCCAGCTCCAGCAATTATAATTTGAAAATTATTTTTTTCGATTTCTTGGCAAAATTTATATAATCTATCCGGAGTTCGATGAGCAGAAACAATTTTAGTTTCAAATTCAACTGCAAATTGTTTTAAAACTTCTTCACATTTTTGCATGGTTTGATAGTCGGAATTGCTTCCCATTACAATGGCAATTTTTTGTGTCATGAAATTGAAGATTTGTTAGTTAATTAAAATTTTTTTTAAGATAAAATCTAAAAGCATCGATAATAATTATAATTAAAGTTATCTTATTAGAATTTTTTTATTTATCGATCATTAGGTCTAGCTAACTTATTGAATTCAGAGCCAGTTTTAGAACACCAACCGATAAATTTATAATCAGGATGGCATTCTTCGCATTGATCATGCCAGTCCCAATCATCTCCATCGCATGCCCTATCCCAGTAGTAATTACCTTTATACGGCTTATATTCCCAAACTCCATCATTGCACTTTACCCAATCTATAAAAGCACTTCTATAATATCTGTATTCATATAAAAGACTTCCAGATCTGTTGCCAGAAAAAGCGCAATAACCGCAATTCCATTCAAAATGTTTGTAAAATCCATCATTAACTTCTGTACTTCCAATTGTTGATGAATTTAGAAAACTTAAAATATTAAATTCATAATCTTCATCTTCATCATCATATGTTCCATCTGTGTATTGTAAGTCTTTAAATTTTTTAGTAATATTCAAATCACTGACATAGCATTTACGTATCGCCAAACAATCATTTATAACATAATTATTCCAACTTGAAGATGCGCCACATGTAAATGTTGGCTTTCTATTGGGATCTCTAACTCCGTTGCTTCCTAAACTGTAACCCCATCCGCCACCTTGATTACAATCTAAAGAAATAGTTCCATTTTGTTTAAAATATCTTTGTGGATTTGGTTTAATGTATTTGCCTTGAGAATTATTAATATCATTTGTACCACAATATTGAATACAGTTATCCCCACCTTGCTTAGCCAAATATGCATCGTTTGATAGATCGCTAGCAGGTTTAATACATTTAAATGATGGAGTTTGTTTTTGGTTATGTACTAGGTATTCGGAACTATCTGTATTTGGAAGATAATACGGTGCACATTGAGTATATAAAGTTTCAGATCCTGCAACGCTATATTCACGATTTCCAATATTTAATAAAACATTTTGAGAGTCGGGTGGTGAGCCTCCACCGCTTATTTTGCAGGAATATAATGGATCTGACCAAGTGCCATCGAGATTACATTTTCTTGAAGCTATGAAAAACCACTTATTTCCAGAAGAAAAATCACTTGGTTTTATTGTATTAATTTCGTTAACGCTCAACTGATTAAAAATTCCATTTATTGGTCTTGAATTATAGACTTTATTTTCAATTGTTGAACCAAGGTCTGCTTCCGGCCATAGTATTTTCCCAGTTCCGATGTGAGTTTTGTGAAGGGTCGCGCCAGCGCCAATTCTATCATCATAATCTCCGCTAGGGCATTTTTTAACGCACTTTGAATCTGTTCCACTCCATGATGTCGCATTGTTATTAGCTAATCTTATGGTCATACATGTTCTTTTAGGATTTTGCCTATCTGAGCTACTTAAACTTGATGCATATTCACTGATATATTTTTTAATTTCCCAATAGCTCCCCTTATTTCTGAGGACGTATTCAACTCCTGTTTTTATGTAACCAATTGATAAATCATCGGTACTATTTTTTTTGATTGGTAATGCAGAAACTAGAGTTGCACCTTGTGAATTAACAATTTTAAACCGTGGTTCAAATGTTGAATTAGTTCTGTGAAATCTAATTTTAATTTCACTAACGGCTGATCCATATTCAACTAGATACTCATCTCTATAAGCGGTATTAAATTTTATCCAATTTCCACCAGTTTTGTAAAATGAGTATACGTTTCCATTTGATATATTTGCCATGGTTAATTGGTTGGTAGAGTTATATTCTTTAATTTTTAAAGCTCCTTTATTATTAGCATTTAATGTTGGCTCACCATATAGATATGAACTCAAAATACCCATTGAAGGGCTGGTACATTGCGATGGTATATTTGTTGGTAAATCTAAAACTTCACATTTGTTATTTGAAATACAAAGTCTTTCAAAATTTGATTGAACATCAGTTTTGCAAGTTCCATGCTTAAAGGTAAAGGGTGATGAGCTAATAGATGATGGAAGAGTAGGGTTACCATAGGAGGTAAATATTACGTCATTAATAAATTTTCCGTTAGGCGCGGAGTGACTAATCTGATTGTTAGAGCTCAAATCATATAAAAGCCCTGCTGTGTCCTGAGGATTGTTATAAATGCCGATATTAGAAATGCTCAAAATTAAATAATTTCCAAAGACATTTGACTGAAGTTTATCTATTAAATTATAAAATTGTTCCGATCCAAGATTTACAAGGTTTCCTCCACCAGACCCGCCAGAACCCCCGCCTCCAATTGCAATAATTTTATTATCAATAGTAATCATCGATGCTTGTCCTGCACCGCCTCCAGCACCTGAGGTGAAGGAAATTGATGAGTCTGCGCCTTTTCCACCTTTTAAGAAATCAAAGCCACTAATTATCGGGTTAGTTCCTCCACCCGTTCCACCAGTATTTATGTTACTTTGGGAAACAAAAGTTGCGAAGGTCGAGGAATTTTTGCTACCAAATGATGAATCACATACCTGTTCACTGCAATTGTTGGAGCTTATTGACAATGTTCCGTTAGGCTGATTTGAGCCAGTACAAGTGTATGTAAATGTTCCTGAAAAACCTTCTTTGTTGCAATTAATGGTTTTTGGAGAAGGGCTCCAATCAATTTCAGAATCAATTTTCAAGCCAAAAGATTTTGCTGTTGAGCTTGTAATCTTACAAACTATTGGCAAACAAGGGTTTTGTATCGAATAAACTTTAAAATTATTGCATGAATATTTTGGAGGTCCAGCCGGATCTTGATAAAAACCATCTTTGCATGAAGTTTGAACGAAAGTGTTATTACTCCAGTTGACTATAGTATCGTCGATAATGGAGTTCAAATTTGAATTAGCCTGACATTTTATGATTTGGCAAGGTGAACCAGAAAGTTCAAGTTTACTTCCATTGCTAGCGCTGTCATAAATGCATTTGAATGAAGGTTTATTTGATGAAGATTCGTAACCATCTTTGCAAATTAAATCTTGAGAAACGGGAGTATAGGGAAATTCTCTCCCATCTTGAATGCTGTTTTGAGCAACTCCACTACATGCTGGACATGGTGAATTTGCTGTAGGGGTACAAGCCGGACATGCCGGCGAAGTTGAATTGGGAATTATGCATTTTACAACTTTGCAAGGAGTAATCCATTTTCCAACGCCATCTTGATTACACTCATAGGTTCCTTGTCCAAAATAGCCACTAAGTTGTGAGCAATCATAATTTACTTGGCTTGCATTATAATTAACCGAACCTAAAGGAAAAATATCGCATGTAACAATAACGCATGCGTTAGTTATATTTGTTTTATAAGTTGGTGAATTTGATGAATCTAAGGAATATTCGCAGTTATATGAAGGTCTCAATGAGGCACCGGGAGATCTGTAGCCAATTTTGCATGTGAAAGAAGTTTCGTTTGAAGTAATTGATCCAGATGTTGGCCATCCAGTTGGAGTTGTTGATGGCCATTGAGATGGTGTTAAAGTTTGACCTTCAATATTTGAATTTGCTGAAGCCGGCATAGTGCAGGTGACTGGCATACAATTGCAAGTTGAATCTGAAGAGGTTGAGCATGTTGATATTGTTAATATTCCAATCGTTGAAGGTGTAGTGTTATCCTTACATGTGTATTTTTTATTTCCATAATATCCGGGTTTAGTACATTTAAATGAACTTGTGGCATTTAGATTAGTTGGGATTGGAGTATAGTTTAGGGTTGATGTTGCATAAGTTGATTGCGCGTAATATCCAGTCCCATCAGCCACAGTGCATTTGATTGGAATGCAAGTGTTGGGTGTAATCGAGGTATCAAATGCATTACCTTGGGTACAAGTGCATCCATTTCTGGTAATAGTGGCTGAACCGTTATTAGTTTCACACTTATGATCGAAAGTTCCTGTGAAAGTATTTGAAGCATTGCAATTAAGACCAGTTTTTACACCTTTTTTATTGGCATCTGAAAGGCTATTCCAATTAATTCCTCTTCCATTAGCAGAGGTTGAATCGGTAAATGAAGTGCAAACATTTTCTAAACATGTGCCATTTGAGTTGAAGTAACCAGCTGCGCATGAGCAAGGGGTGAAATTTAAGGTACCAGCAGAACTACATGCGAAAGTTGCGGTAGAGTTTGAATATCCAGTTCCTGTACAATTATATGTTTTATTTCCATTCGGGTCGTTATATGCAAAATCTCCGGAATTTATTGTAAAACCTTTGTTAGAGTAAAGATTAGCATCAATTGGACATTTTATTTTGCATGATGAACCTACTTGGATATAGTTTGAATTACATTGACAAGCTGATGTAACTGATACAGTTCCTGAGTCAGAACAAGTTAGTGTTGCTGAACCTGTAAAATTTGCAGAAGTATTACATGTTAATGATCTTGTACCCTCAAGGATTGTTTGATTGACAATACCTGCAACGTTGTTAACAGAACATTGTTTAAGGCAAGTATTGCTAACACCTTCTTTGGCGAAGCCTGATGCACAACTACAATAAGATGATACTGAAACTGTTCCATCGGCATTACATAATAATGTTGCGCTTCCAGTATATGCTGTTCCAAAGCAGGTTTTGTTAGAAGATTCAGACATTAATGTATATGATGATGTTCCGGTATTGAAATTTTGACTTTGAGTTGCGCTAACATCGCATGCTTTATTGCAACTTGTTCTACTTGAATTAAGAAAAAATCCCGATGGACAAGAGTTTGCAATATTGGTTATTTTGATTGTGGAACTTGTATCCCCATCGGCTTTGATCCATACACCAAAAGTTCTAGTTGATGAAGCGGTTCCAATTGACATAATTTTAGTTTTGGAGCCACTAGGTGTATTAGTTGGCTGACTATTATCGCTTAATTGTGTTTCTGCTTCTGTACCATTATTAATTATAATTGAAACACCACCAGGATCATATCTAGCTTCATCTGATTTAGTTATGTATTCCCAATTAAAATATATGTAATCATTAGACCAATTTGAAGGTATATTAATTTTACATAAAGTTTTGAATGGAGAAGAGCCACTTATATAACCACCAGGTTCATTACCAATAACGGAGCAAGAGTTTCCTGAGCCACAATTTACCGATGGATTATTTGTACAAGTTGCATTTAGATTATTTGGATAGTCACATGTAGTTGATGGTTGCGTTTTTCTGGTATCTATTGTTTGGCATGACCAAGATCCTAAAGGTGATTGAGCATAACCTTCTGAAATAAAAATATTGCTAATTTTATTAAATATTTTTGTCAACGAATTAGATTTAGATGAGTTATATGCAAATTTTGAGGAGTCTTGTTTAATTATTTGTTGTGGATTGATGTAATAATTTTCAAGTGATGAGGTTGTTCCAACCGCAGGTCTAATACATCCTGTTTTGCCAGCTTTTCCGCCGACACCAACGTAAATTTTAATAATTTTTCCACCTTTAGCTAAAAATTTTCCAGAAACTTTTGTACCACTTGAGCCATCAGTTCCTTGTTTTGGTCCAATACCTCCACCACCTCCACCAGCTCCAGTTATTTCATATTCTATGCAATAATCGTTAGAAGTTGAACCTGGTACGGTGTAAGAATTTATTCCTGAGGTATTGAAATTTGTGGTTGTAGGAGTTCCTGAGCATGAGTTGTTATTATAATATTTAATGATTGCCGAGCCATTTCCACCATCAAAACCCGAATTGGCTTGAGTTAAATCAACTTTTAAACCTTTGTTTGAAGCCATGACAGCTCGACATGAGTTATTGATGTTAATATTTCTATCACAATAAGATTTTCCAACCCCGCCATTTTTTCCAGCCAATCCTCCATCAGTTCCAGGATTTAGTATATTTCCACCGCCACCGCCACCTCCTGATCCAATGTCAGAATTGGTTGTAATAGAGCCGTTTTGGCCATTGCCATAATTGATATTATTTTCACAGCTCAGGGTTTCAAAGTTTTTAAATTGCGATAGATTTAATGTGCATGAATTTTTTCCGATGCAGTTTATTGCACTTATTAATTTAGAATATTCAGAGTGACATAGTGGTAAACCGTTGGAATCTTCGTTAATTTTTAGGTTATTATAATCGGAAAAATCTGGAGTTCCATAGCTTACAAACTTAATTTTAGACCAAACAGAATTTGCAGAAGCCTGAAGTGTAAGGCTGGCGCTTGGGTTAAATAATTGAAAAATGGTATCACCAATTCCTCCAGAATCTTGAGATTCTGAAGTGCTTTGCGAAGATGATTGCGATAAAACTTTTAAGTCATAAAAAGCTCCTCCATAGTTATATTCTGATTCCGGAAGGTTTAAAGCGATATAATTTGCTCCATCGGATGTTGTTGCTACCCCATCAAAAGAATCTGAGGTGGTTCCAAGATGAACGACATCATTTCTTGTCCCAGAAATGTATCCATAATCACCTTTATTACCCTCTTCATCATAAGGCGGGTTATAAGGATATTTAAAATAACCCGCTACACAATCTTCTGCTGAGATAGTCTCAGACGAGCCGACTCTTGCAAATGATTTTCTCCACAAGGAATAGCCGTGAGATTGATCTTCGGCAACTGGCATATTAACTGCTGAACAATCCGAAACGCATTGATTTCTTATATTTTTAAGAATCCAATTGCCGTTGGAATCACATAATAATTGAGGTGAAGGACTTCCTTCAAGTTGCCTATATCCTAAATCTGTTTGGCAAACACCTTTTACAATGTGTTGATCCTTTAAGTCATCTGCATTTGGAGAGTATGAATTTGTGTTGCTTCGCCACGCATATCCAGTATCAAACTTAGCTCCACCAACAGCTGACCATAACCAACGGTATGTCTCATCCATCGAATTGTCTAATTTTTTCCAAGAGTTTCCATTAAGTTCAAACACATAAGTTTTATTAGCCAAAATCTGGGTTATATTATTTCCATAGGAATCTTTAAGAGGGAAATTGTTATAGGCTGAATTAGTAGTAGGATTTAAATAAATTGAATTGGAATTAATGCTATTTGAGAGAGAGAATTTAACTTTAGTAGTATTTGCAAGATTTGAATTGGGAGAATTTGACAAAGAGATTATATTTCCAGATGTAGAAAAAATATAATCATTCATATCAAATGAATTAGCATCCGATGGCTTTGGAAGATTTTCTAAAGATGGGCAAGTAATTCTTTGGCAAGAATTTGTAACCTCTTCCCACTGGCCAAGTTGATTGCAATTTCTAGAAGGGTTTATTCCTCCGGTGTAGCCAGAAATATCCTCATAGAGCGATTGAATTATTAGTTTAACAGCTGAGGGGGCGGTGTTATAGTATACCTTGACGCTAGTGGATATCTTAGAGTTAGACATGATACTATTTTTAGATATAATTGTTGAGTTGATTTTTTTGAAGCCAACTAAACAGGATTGTGGGTTTTGGTTAATTTTTACATCGGATGACATAATTGCATCCCATTTTGCATAACCATGAAATAATCCGCGTTGAGATTTTAGGATATTAGGTATTTGATCATATGTATTGGGATAATCACCAGATGAGTCTGCGCCATAATCTGGAGCGGTAATTTTTGGACATACATATCTAATGCATGGATTAATTAAGTTTGTTAGCTCTCCGCTATCTGAGCATGTAGCTTTTGGAGGATTTGTATTTTGTTTCCAAAAGCCGTTACATGAACCATGTATTGTATTGCCGGGGAAGGAAATATCAAACTCTGCATGCTGATTATTAAAATCTGTTCTATTTTTGTGAGATATGTGAGGATTAACTAAATTTGATGTCCAGAAAGGGTCTGATGAATCTGGGTTACGACCAAAATTAATTGGACGACAAGTTTTTAAATATCCAGTTAATTCAAAACATAATCCAAGTTCATGAGGGGTAGCTGGTCTGGCTTTTTGCTTAATGTTAGTTACAACTGGTTCTGAATCAAAAATTTGGCAATCATTTGGGCTACCAGATTTTTTTACGCAAGTACCTAAAGCATTGGGATTTCTTTCGTCGGTGGCTTTGTTAATCACTGGATTATCTTGTATAACGAATTTTCGTTTACTTATGTCATCGAGCATTTCAATACCACTTACAATGCATACTTCATTATGCCATCCATAGTTATTATTTTGAGATGGAGCGTTAAATCCATCTGAAACATTTGTATTTAAAGTTGAATTAAGTTCCGTTGGAGTTAGGTCTTTAGATTTATTGCATAATATCAATAAGTTATTTTTGCAGTAATCGCTTGTAGCTTCATATTGTCTAATTAGGGCTGGATTTGGTTCAGCTTTATATTTTTCAATAATTAGATTTCTTTCATTTTCAACACACTCATAATTTAGCATGGTGCATTTATTTCGCTCAAGGCACACCGGATAACCTTGATTAGAGGTGTTGTTATTACAAGATTTGAGATCTTTTAGGTTTGAAAAATCAGTAATTTTAGAAAATTCGAATGAAGTTGAGGTTAATCCACTTATCCCATCATCGTTATATTTAATATGGAAATTATAATTGTCGTATGATCTAGAATTAGACAAAGCATTTATGGTTACCTTGGTAGCCATCTTTCGAGGAATACATTTAATCAATTTATCAGCAGGTTTAATCGCTGGATTAGTGCTCTCAATCCTTTGGTAGAGGCAAGCAGTTGGATTTTTATCAATATCATATTCCTTTTTAAGTACTATTTCATTTGAAATATTGTCGACACTTGAATCGAATCCAACTCCTAGGGGAATGATTTTGTAGACAGAACTTTCATTTTCAGAAGGTGAAATAGAGATTTGTTTATAATTCGTATGAGTGTTAAAATCAGTTGAGAGTGGGTTTTCGATTTGTCCCCAAGAAACTTGAATGGCTGGTTTGTAAAAATCTGTAATTGTGTTATCCTGATCACTACAGCTTGATGATGAATTGCAAATTCTATAAATTCTTATTGGTGGTAAAAATAATCTTCGTGAGTTAATTCGATTAGCCTCATTAAACATTGGAGGAGTTGGAACTCTTGAGGTGTGTTTTATGCAATCTGATTTTTCATATAATCTACGTTTATAGATTCCAACTCTTCCAATTGAATGATTGATGGCGCCTAATTTGCTAGAAATGACGATAGTAAGGTTTTGATTTCTTTCGTCGTTTTCATCGCCGTAATTTTGATGAGTAGGTGGGGTGTTAATATATTTAACTACTTTTGCGGTTCTCCAAACCTGAGTGTTATATTTATCATCATTGGTGTTAAAACCATTTTCACATTTACCCATATTTTCGTTGAATCTGCCACTAACACATAATTTTTGATATGGTCTTTTGCCATTAATTAATGGTGCGCCGTCAACTGGAACCAAGAAATACTCATCACCATCAAAAAAATGTTGAACATCACTAATATCGGTCATTATACCAAAATGTTCTGAAACTGCACAAATATAGGTTGTCATGCATGGTTTAGTTCTTTTTGAAGCCTCAATTGATTCTTTTATTAAGGTTGACATAGATGTTAGCGTGGCCAAAGGAACAAACAAAGGGCCTAAAAATGGCGATATCGCAAGTGCGCTTATAATTGCTGGGTCGCTAAATGCCTGAGCAAAATTAGGATTGTTATAATAAAAGTGCTCTGAGTCGGAATAACATGGTCTCGAATTCCATGCGCCGTCTATTTGGTTTTTTATAGAAACGGTTCTACATAAGTCGGTTCCACACCAAGCGCCATCGCAATTCACCAGAGTGCAATCGCACCTGCATTTGCGCCATCCACAGCTTGTATCAGTTAAAGCTCCGGAGTTCATTGATCTAACGCAAATAGTTACACGATGATCGACTGAATTATTTGCCCCAAAAATTGAGTTAACTTCACCTTTAAAATATAAAGCTTCATTTGAAGGAATGTTTCTAAAGTCGCTATTCATTCCGCATATATAAGGTAGTCCTATTCCTCTAACACCAAGTTTATTGGCCTGACATGAGGGTGTAATAGCTCTATGGAAATCAAAAGTTAAAATTCCAATATCTTTCATCATCCATTGAGGAATGCTCAAATTGCCATTGGGACTGCTGTTGGTGGGGGGGTTTTCAATGGGGTCACCTTCCATTCGAAATGTTATATATTTTTTTTGTTCATCTGGAAGATTTTTAGTGGCTTCGGTGACTTGTAGTGTTTCCCATGGCAGATTAGGCCTAAAAAACCATGAAACTGTTGGGTCTTCTATATCTGGAGAGTAATTTGCTCCAGTTAAATCTTTACAAATATCATAAGTTATATTTTCGGGCAATGTGCAATCAATCTTGGTGCGATAACAATATTCTTGACCACTTTGCGAGCAATAACAATAAGGGTTGCTGGCTGGGCATGAATCTTGATAATTCATTGAAGATGCATTGCAATCATAAGGTTTTACAGTTGGTTTTTCTTTATAATCTATACATCTAATTGCTTGAGTGGCAGAGCTTGATTTGCACATTTTAAGAGTGTTGTACAAAAATTCTTTTTTGTAAGAAGAATTTAATGGGTTAAGTTTATCGCTTGTACAACCAATATCTACATTAGTGACAGAATTGGTGGTTGAATTTTTGCAGTCTTCTTTTACGAGATCGATTATATTTCCAGAAGAGCTGGGATTGAAATAAGGTGAACTTAAAACCGCACTATCTTGTTCAGTGTCGCCAATTGATCCGCATGGCATATCTGCAAGGGTATAATCTTTTAAATAACCGTTATATCCACTGGTACTTAATTGATTGAATGAAAAAGCCGTGTAAGTTTTGTCAACAAGGCAATATTTTTGCGTTGAAATTGAATCATTTGAAAATCTATTAAAATTATTGGAACTTGATAGCTCCAAAGGCGTTAGGTTTGTACAACTAGTTTTGGTGCAGTTTTCTTGAAAATTATTAATTTGATGACAATTTTTGTTAATGGATAAATCTGTACAATCGATATTGTGAAGATTTGTATTTTGTGTTGTGCAAGATTGTGTGCAGTTAATTTTAGGTAAAAAACTCGGATGCTTATCGCACATAGGAAGATCTTCTAAATCGAGACATTTTTCGCGACGACCACCAGAGCTTGAAGCGACATTATAATGTTTAAATAATGATGAAGGATTTGAGCAAAGTGGAAAAACGTAATTATTAAACTCAAACACACAATCAACCCCAACATTTTTTGATGATGATGTTTTGCACGAAGAAAGGCAATTTATCCCCTCCATAAAGAATTTCGGTTGTGAAATTGATTTATTGTCGGATGAGTTGCAATCAGCAAGGCAGTTAACGCCGGGACGACGATATTTTGTGTTATCAATAAAAGAGCATGGGGCTAATTTACAATTAATACCTAAAATTGGATTTGATATTTGATGACAATAGGTTTTTGCTGTGACATCGAGGCAATTGATTTTATCAGTTTTTGTAGAATCGCATTTAATTGGTCTAAGTTTTTTTGAGCTAACATTCTCAAAAATTTGACTGTAATTAAGGCAGTTTTGGCCAGGGACTGCGGTTCCTCCAACATAACCAACACAATCTTTTGGAAATTTAATCATACACTTATTGCCAATTCTATCGAGTGCATCTGAGGATAAATCTTCACATTGAGTAAGAATATGTTCGTCGGGAGAGTTAAAAGTTCCGCTTGGAGGAAGATATGTGGTATAAAACATTAAATCAAAAGTCCCAGAACTAGATTCCTTATGGTATTTAATATAGTTTTGATTTTTGGCTTCAGAGTTAGAAAATGTAGCAACTCCAGGTGTATTTAGCGATGATTGAGCAAATGACTTAAAATTTAAATTTTCACCAAAAAAAATTATCAAAACAGCAAAAAAGCATATCAATAAGTTCTTAAGAGGTTTACTGATATTCCTTAACAATGTGTTGTGGTTTGTTTTAATGAATTTCATTAACTAAATCGCAAAAAAAATCTCCTCTTTGCTCAAAGTTCTTCCACTGATCGAATGAGGCACAAGCTGGAGATAATAAAATATTTTTATAAATTTTTGTTGATAACAATGAATCTGAGTATGCTGATTCAAAAGCCTTTTTGAGGGTTTGCGATTTTTCGTAAATAACATGGTGTTGATCAAGAATTTTAGCAAACTCTTCGGTAGATTCGCCAATTAGATAAGCTTTTATAATTTTTGAAAAATAAGGTTTTAAAATTTCTATGCCTCCATCTTTTGGTCTTCCGCCTAGAATCCAAAAAATATTATCAAAAGATTTTAAGGCATTTTCGGTGGACTCTGCATTAGTCGCTTTACTATCGTTAATAAAATTAATGTTATTTATTGATTTTACTAATTGCATTCGATGTTTTAGGCCTTGAAATTTTTCAATAATTTTAATAACTCTTTCAATATTTTGTGAGTTGAATTGATTGATTTTAATCAATTGGCATGAGGTTATAGCTATTGAACAAGCTATATTTTCAAGATTATGTTTGCCTTGAATTTGTGGTTTTATCAAAAAAGTAAATTTTTGTTTTTCTAGATTTATTGTAAGTTTATCTTTGATTATGGAGACGCCATTTTCAACGTCGATATTTGTTGAAATCGCCACCAAATTTGATTGACGATTGGAATCTTGTTTAAGTTCTTGATATATTTTGCGCGAATGCGTGTTGTCAATATTTATAATTGAAAAATCATTGGCATTTTGAAGTTGGAAAATTTTTCGTTTTGAGTTGATGTAATTTTCGAATGATCCATGTCTATCAATATGGTCGGGGGTAATATTGGTTAAGCACGCAATATTAAATTTGGCGTCAGAGATTAAATCAAGTTGATACGAAGAAACTTCAAAAATATATGTAAAATCTTGTTGGTTTTGTTTAAGTTCGAAGCATGGAATTCCTATATTTCCGCCAATTTGAGATGATAGATTTAGATTATCAAAAATAAAACCAGTTAAGGCTGTGGTTGTTGATTTGCCGTTGGTTCCGGTGATCCCGATAAAATTGTTTTTAGAATTGAATTTATAAAATAGTGATATATCGCATTTGAGTAGAGCATTAGTTTCAGAGCAAATTTTTAATACGGAATGAGCTTTGGGAAAGAATAGCGGAATTCCGGGAGAAAATATAATGATGGTTTGATCATTATATTCAATTTCATTTGGGTTTAAAAATTTAATTTGCGAGTAATTTTTGGAATTATTTTTTTTAAAATTTTCAATTGAATTTGGATTGTCATCGGTAGCAACAACGAAGTAACCGTTTGAGGATAGATATTTAGCAGTTGCCATGCCAGATATTCCAAGCCCGTAGACTATATATTTTTTCATGAAAAAAAAGTTTTTTAAGGGGATAAAATTTTACATAAATCTAATCTAATTTTTTATATTAAACAAGAAAGATTTTTTATAGAATTTGTACAAAAAATCTCTTTAATTTGAATAAATCTTTTCTTGTTAATTTGGTTTTACTGAATTAATTTTTTTTGAAGTTAAAACAATCAAAAAATCCAAAAATCCAAAAATTAAATATTAATGAAAAACATCGAAGTTACTGAAAAGTTAGTAAAAGATCATAATCTCACGAATGATGAATATAACATGATTCTCAAAATACTTGGTAGAACGCCATCTATCACTGAGCTCGGAATTTTTTCGGCCATGTGGAGTGAGCACTGCTCATACAAATCCACCAAGAAATGGCTTAAAACTATGCATACCGAGGCCCCATGGGTTATATGCGGTCCTGGAGAAAATGCCGGAGTCATTGATATTGGTGATGGTCAAGCGGTAATTTTTAAAATGGAAAGTCATAATCATCCTTCTTTCATTGAGCCATATCAGGGCGCAGCTACCGGCGTTGGTGGTATTTTGCGCGATGTATTTACAATGGGCGCTCGGCCAATTGCTAATTTAAATGCCTTAAGATTTGGAGAAATTAATCATCCTAAAACCAAACAATTAGTTAATGGCGTGGTTTCCGGGATTGGTGGTTACGGTAATTGCGTTGGAGTGCCAACTGTTGGCGGAGAAATTACTTTCCACAAAAGCTACAATGGCAACATCATTGTAAATGCAATGACTGTCGGCTTGGCTAATCAAGATAAAATTTTTTATTCTTCGGCTTCGCAAGTGGGAGCTAGTGTTGTTTATGTTGGTTCAAAAACCGGTCGAGACGGCATTAATGGAGCTGTAATGGCTTCAGATGAATTTAAGGAAGGCGATGAAGATAAGCGTCCAACCGTTCAAGTGGGTGATCCATTCGCTGAAAAACTCTTACTTGAAGCATGTTTAGAATTAATGCAATCAGATTGTATTTTATCTATTCAAGATATGGGTGCGGCCGGATTAACGTCATCTTCTTTTGAAATGTCAGGCAAGGGCGGAACAGGAATTGAGCTTAATCTTGAAAAAGTCCCGCAACGTGAAAAAAATATGACACCCTACGAAATAATGTTATCCGAAAGTCAGGAGCGCATGTTAATGATTATCAAACCTGAAAAGGAACAATTTGCCAAAGAGATTTTTGATAAATGGGGCTTAGACTTTGCGGTTATCGGAGTTGTTACAAATACTGGTCGTGTTGTTATAAAAATGAATGGTGAGGTTTATGCCGATATTCCGTCCGAACCTCTATCAGATAAGTCTCCTGAGTATGATCGCCCCTATGTTTAAATGCCTTAAATTTAATAATTTTAAACTGTCCAAATAATCTAAAAAAATTTTCTTCAAAATTATCAATTAATAAAAAATAAATAATAT
>RFYG01000090.1 GCA_009925685.1 Pseudomonadota bacterium | reverse complement strand
CCTGCGGGCGTCGAGCATTCACGCGCTCACCTTGAACCTTTTAGCGAAAATTATTTCAAACATTTTAATGATTTAGCTTTTGACAAAGCTATTCAAGCCGTGATTGATTTTGCCAGTTTAGTTAATAAAAATTTTAATGATAATGCGCCGTGGAACCTGAAAAAACTTGGGAAAATCGATGAGATGAATCAATCGCTTCACGAAACCGCCGAGAGCCTGCGTTTAATTGCGATTTTGTTGTTACCTTTTGTGCCCGTAAGCGCCAATAAAATTTTGGATTTACTAAATATCGAAAATTCCGCTCGCGATTTTGCCCACCTTACCCACACCCTTAAGGCTCAACATCAAATCAACGAGCCCAAGGCAGTATTTCCAAGGCTTGAGAGTAGGTAATTTGAGTTTTATAAATCTGGAAATAATTAAAAGCTTGAAATTAGAGAGTTATGTTTAGATTACCCTTATTAGGAATTTTAAAATCTCTGGATATAAAGAACTCAAGCCCATTAAAACAGGAATGCCGGTTTCTAAAACCAGCCATCTCCAGCGATTAGTTAAAGAATAATTTTTGTAAGAATTATTAAAATTGTCTAGCGATTTTGAAATTGTATTACCAATGTCTTTGCACCATTTATCAATTTCATTAAGACTACTTTTTATTCGTTCGACTTGGTTGGGTATATAATCTTTATTTAATACTTGCGATTCACCTTTTATATAGCTATCAATTTGCTTAACTATTTCATCAATCTTCTCTCTTTCATTTGATAAAACATTCATCTTATTGCTATCATCTTCTGATGCTGGATAAATTTTTTTCCACCATAAATATAAATTCCATGTATCGTCTTTAAGACTTATTTTACCTTCTCCTCCAAATCCTAAACTACCTTTTACATCTTTCTGCCCAACCCCCCTTGTTAAACTTATAATATTATGCTGGTAATGCTCAAATGCTAGCCAAACAAAATGAACTAAATGATAAATAACAATCCAAAGCAAAAAAAGATCAATCCACTCGGGATTGACATTTTTAAATTGCAAACCCAAAACCGATGACTCATCATTTAACTTCGCTCCGCTTAATTTGTAAAACAGTGCAATCACCGAAAAAATTAATAAATTTCTTCTAACGCGATGAGTATTTTCATCAAAATTTTCAAATGTTGAATATTCAACAACTTTGGCAGAATCTTTTTGTTTAGATGAATCCAATTCTTTTTTTGGAGCTATTTCCAATTCTTTATTCTCACTCATTTTTCATAGTTAAATCATTCAATAAAATTATATTTTGTCGTAAGAGATTTTTTCCTTTTTAGCACCGCCGTGGGTTGTGGCGCCGTGGCGAGCGGAGCCGACCGTTTGCGCATATTTCCACAAAGCGCCCGAAGAATAATCATTTTCTCTAGCTTGCCATTTTTGGCGTCTTTGCGCGATTTCGTCATCGGAAATTAAGACATCAATCGTGCCGTTTTCGGCATCAATTTTGATTTTATCACCATCTTTAAGCAAAGCTATAACCCCGCCAACACTGGCTTCGGGGCTAACATGTCCAACGCAAAATCCGCGCGTTCCGCCCGAAAATCTACCATCGGTAATAAGGGCGACTTTTTTGCCCATACCCTGACCATAAATCGCGGCTGTTGTTGCCAACATTTCACGCATTCCGGGACCTCCTTTTGGTCCTTCATAGCGGATCACTAGCACATCGCCTTCTTGATATTTTTTTTGTTCAACCGCCTTAAAACATTCTTCTTCGGAATCAAAACAGCGCGCATTGCCAATAAAAACTAAATCATCATTTTGCATACCCGCCACTTTTACCACCGCACCGTCAGGCGCCAAATTGCCTTTCAGCACCACCACACCGCCACTTGGAGATAATGGCTTAGAAGGTAAATAAACCACATCTTGCTTGTCGTTAAATTTTATGTCGCGCAAATTTTGTGCCATGGTTTTGCCAGTAACGGTAAGGCAATCGCCGTGGATAAAACCAGCGTCCAACAAGACTTTCAAAATCATTTGCACACCACCTGCTTCGTATAAATCTTTGGCAACATATTTGCCACCCGGCTTCATATCGGCAATATAAGGGGTGCGCTTAAAAATTTTAGCAATATCAAACACATCAAAATTAATGCCACATTCATTGGCAATCGCTGGCAAGTGAAGTACCGCATTTGTAGAGCCCCCAGTTGCGGCGACAATTGTGGTGGCGTTTTCGAGGGCTTTTAGCGTAACGATATCGCGCGATTTAATGCCCTGCTCAAGCAAATTCATCACCGCTTTGCCCGAATGATAAGAATATTCGTCGCGCGATTCGTAAGGCGCAGGCGCTCCGGATGACCCCGGTAAAGCCAAGCCAATTGCCTCAGAAACGCAAGCCATGGTATTGGCGGTAAACTGTCCGCCACAAGCTCCAGCCGAAGGACAAGCCACTTTGGTAAGCTCTGCTAAATCTTGTTCGCTCATTTTGCCCGCATCTCTTTGCCCAACCGCTTCAAACACATCAACAATAGTTACATCCTTTCCTTTAAATTTTCCGGGTAAAATCGAACCACCATACATAAACACCGAAGGGATATTTAGCCTGCACATCGCCATCATCATTGCTGGCAAGGATTTATCGCAACCCGCCAAACCGACCAAAGCATCATAGCAATGCCCACGCACCGTAAGTTCGATTGAATCGGCGATGATTTCACGAGAGACTAAAGATGATTTCATGCCTTGATGACCATTGGCGATACCGTCAGTTACCGTGATAGTGGTAAATTCACGCGGGGTTCCGCCAAAATCTTTGACGCCTTTTTTGGCCGGTTGCGCCTGTCTTGCCAAAGCGATATTGCAAGGTGCCGCCTCGTTCCAAGCACTTACCACCCCAACAAAGGGTTTTTGAATATCTTCTTCACTCAAACCATTTGGATATAATTCGGTTTTGATGTTGTAAAGCATGGTTTTGCGCCCTTCGCACCCATGGGACGAAGTAACGTAACGCGAGGGCAATTTCGATTTATCGATTTTGGTCATGATTTTAAAATTCAAATTCTTTGGTTAAAATTCTTTGGTTTTGAAGCCGTAATGCTGAAGGAAGCGAATGTCGTTTTCAAAAAACATTCTAAGGTCGGTAATGCCGTATTTAAGCATCGCCAAGCGTTCAACGCCAATGCCGAAAGCGAAGCCTTGGAATTGCTCGGGGTCGATTTTACAATTTTTCAAAACATTGCGATGAATCATGCCACAACCCAAAATTTCCATAAATTTATCGCCTTTGCCGATTTTGATTTTGCCATTTTCGATTGAATAGTTGATATCAACCTCAGCCGATGGCTCTGTAAAAGGGAAGAAGCTTGGACGAAAACGCAATTCTAAATTTTTTACCTCAAAAAAATCTTCTAAAAAATTTTCGAGCGTAGCTTTTAAATGCCCCATATTTACAGATTCTTCGACGACAAAACCTTCAAATTGATGAAACATCGGCGTGTGAGTTTGGTCGGAATCACGACGAAAAACTCGCCCCAAGGCGCAAACTCGTAGAGGCGGTTGCGAATTAAGCATTTTGCGAATTTGCGTATTTGAAGTGTGAGTTCGAAGCAAAAGTTCGGAATTTTCAAGATAAAAAGTATCTTGCATTTGACGCGCCGGATGGTCGGCGGGCATATTGAGCGCGGTAAAATTATGAAAATCATCTTCGATTTCTGGGCCTTGCGCAAATTCATAACCTTGCGATGAAAAAATTTGCTCGATTTCAAACATCACACGATTAATTGGATGAATGAGCCCAATATTTTGAGGGCGCACAGGTTCCGAAATATCAATTTTTTCGCCACTTAATTTTTGGTTTAACTCGAGATTTTCAAAATAATTTTTGCGTTCGTCGATTTTTTGCGCGATAAAATTTCGTGTTTCGTTAATTTTGGCGCCAAGCGATTTTTTTTCTTCAACATCAAGATTTTTAAGTTGCGCAAATAACTCATTTATCGGGGCTTTTTTGCCAAGAAAATTAATTTTCAATTCCTCAAGTTGTTGTTTATTTTGGATATTTTGAAAATGCGAATTGAAATCGGATAAAATGTTTTCTATGCTCATTGGTTCGGGGATTTTGTTTTTTAAAATCAAATACTAAAATTATTTTTATGTCAACAAATTGGTTTGGAGCCTTCACTCTGCTCAAGAAAGAGGTTTATCGTTTTTTAAAAGTTTATCACCAAACTTTATTTTCTCCTGTCGTAAATATCGTGCTATTTTTGGCGGTGTTTAATTTATCGGTTGGCAATCATATTCAAACCATTGAAGGCGTTGATTTTGCAGTTTTTATGTCGGCAGGGCTTATAATGATGGCATCGATTCAAAACTCGTTTGCTAATTCCTCGTCATCGTTCGTGATGGGTAAGGTCATGGGCCATATTGTTGACTATTTAATTCCACCGCTCGGGGCTTTAGAACTTCTATTTGCTTTTACGCTGGGTGCAATTATTCGCGGAATTTGCGTTGGTATTGTAGCTTATTTAACGATATTGATTTTTGTTCCACTTGGTTTTCACAATTTTTTCATTGCGTTTTTTTATTTGTTTATAGGCTGTATGCTTCTGGGTTTACTTGGAGTTTTATGCGGAATTATTTCTGAAAGCTTCGATCATATGTCAGCCATGACCAGCTATTTAATTACACCTCTTACCTTTTTATCCGGCACATTTTATTCTACCAATTCTTTGCCAGAATTTTGGAAAAACATCTCACATTTTAACCCTTTTTTTTACATGATCGATGGATTTAGATTTGGAATTACGGGTCATAATGACGGCAATTTATTTCTCGGCTCAACATACATTTTATTCATAAACCTCATCCTTGGAATCGCAATATTAAGAATGTTCAAAGCCGGTTATCGCA
>RFYG01000089.1 GCA_009925685.1 Pseudomonadota bacterium | reverse complement strand
ATTTTAGGTTGGTCATTTATGTCATCACCAATAATAATTGTGACTCTATTATCGGCTTCTGGAGAGTTTTTTATAATTTTATCAATATTTTTTCTTGATTTTTTTTCACCAAAAATTTGTCCTTTTTTAGTTTGTAAATTATATTCGAAACTTTCGCCATTCATTATCGATGTACCTTTGTTTACGATTACATTTTTCTCAAGAATTATTATATTTTTATTTGGTTCAAATATGGCAAAATCTGAACTCGCAGTGAATTCGTCGTTAAACATCTTAACATCACCAAAAGCCTTAATTTCTTTTATGCTTGATGAATTAGAAGATTTAAAATTTTGATCATTTTTATTATAATAATAAACGGTCATTTTGTTAGCGAGCAACGAAGTATCTTGATTTTCTACAATTACATTTTTTATGAAATCAATTTTTTTAGATTTTTGCTTGATATCAATTATGTCAGACCTTATTGTGGTTTGAGTTGTTTTGCGATTAGAAATGGCTTGCCTTGAAGCCATTTTTTCTCGCATATTTTTTTCTCGCATATTATTTTTAGAAACATCTTTTTCTAAATTTTTTTCCGACAAATTTTGAGCATCGACAATTGATATTTCAAAACTCAAAAACAACAAAAAGATCAAACAAATTTTAAAAATAAAAATGTATAGCCTATTAAAAAATAAAAGCATTTTTTTGTTGTTTATAATGGGGGTTTTTTTGTTTGTTAATATATCGTCTTTAGCCAAGAAAAATCAACCCTTAGCCGATTTTGAAGAGTCAAAATTTAATACTAACTTCAGAAACTACAATCAAAAAATTAAATTTACCAACAACTTAAATCACAATATTGCCGAGTTTATGATAGCAATCGCTGATACGCCAGAAAAACAACAATATGGGCTGATGAATTTAGATTTTTTGCCACAAAATTTAGGCATGATTTTTATAAAAGAACAAACTCAAAATATCTCTATGTGGATGAAAAACACTTTAATTCCGCTCGACATGATTTTTCTCGATGAAAATTTTATCGTAAACCATATTGCCGAAAACACTACTCCCCATTCCCTCGCGGTGATTTCATCTCCTTATAATTCTCGAGCAGTACTAGAGGTTAATGCTGGAATTGCCAAAAAATTTAACATTAAAATTGGTGACAAACTTATCATAAATAAATTATGAAAAAATTTATTATTAACGAAAAACTCACAAACAATATTTTTTCAAACCAAAATCTAAAATGGATTAATTTTATTCAAAATTCACAACAACAAGATGAGAAAATTTTTGCAATAACTCAAAAAATATTAAATGACGTAAAAACTCATCAAGACTCTGCTATCATAGAGCTAACCAATAAATTTGATCAGACTAAAGTAAAAAAAATTAACGATCTAAAAGTTTCAAAACAAGAAATATCAAACTCTGAAAAAATTCTTAAACCTGAAATTAAAAACGCTTTTAAAAGAGCTTTTGAAAGAATTTATTCATATCATCAAAAACAACTCCCTCATGATCTGATATATCTTGATTCTTCGCAAACCAAGCTTGGAAACATCTGGAAACCAATCTCTAAAATTGGGGTTTATGTTCCGGGAGGAACTGCTTCATACCCCAGTTCAGTCTTAATGTCGGCTATTCCAGCATTAGTTGCGGGAACCAAAGACATAACTATTTTTGCTCCATCAAATTCTGGCGAATTAAATCCCGCGGTATTATTTTGCGCCAAATTATGTGGCATAGAAAATATTTATAAAATAGGCGGGGCTCAAGCCATTGGGGCGATGGCATACGGAACTAAATCAATCAAACCAGTCGATAAAATTGTTGGTCCAGGAAATGCTTTTGTAGCTTGCGCCAAAAAAATTTTATACGGCGAAGTTGGCATTGATATGATTGCTGGTCCAACCGATATAACAATTATTGCGGATCAATCAGCCAATCCAGAGTGGGTCGCAATTGATGCATTATCACAACTTGAGCATGGAACAGATTCAAAAGCCTTTATAATTTGTAACAACGAAATTTTTGCAGATAAAATTATCGAATCGGTTAATCTTAGATATCCAAAGCTTTCGAGGTATAAAATTATCGAAAAATCTCTTAAAAATTCGGCCATTTTTGTTATTAAAGACATTCAAGACGCTCACTTTATTAGCAACAAAATTGCTCCCGAACATCTTGAAATTTGCCTTAAAAATCCGCAAAAATTGTTACCAAAAATTTTCAACGCCGGAGCAATTTTTATTGGCAACTATACTCCAGAAGCAATTGGCGATTATATTGCTGGTCCGAGTCATACCCTTCCAACTTCTGGCACATCTCGCTTTGCAAGCGGATTATCGGTTTATGATTTTTTAAAACGAGTTTCCCTGATTTCTTGCACCAAAGAATCTTTTGAAAAACTTCGCAAATCAACTTCAACATTAGCCAAATGTGAAGGATTAACAGCTCACCAACTAAGTATCGATATTCGTAAATGAAAAAAATTTTTATCAAAATATTTTTAGTATTTTTTTTAACAAACTTATCAGGATGCAAATCTAGCGAAAAAATTGTAACCGCTGAATCGCTTTATCTTGAAGCATTTGAATTGCTCCAAGACAAAGATTATATGCTCTCAGCTGAAGCTTTTGAAAAAATTGATAATGAATTCCCATACACAAAATGGGCTATTAAAGGCCAAACTATGTCGGCCTACGCTAATTATCGCCTAAGAGAATATGATAAAGTCATTCAATTAGCTGATGATTTTATTAAACTTCATTCAAATAGCGAGTATGCTCCCTATATGCTCTACATGAAGGGTCTAGGCTATTACAACAAAATTCCATCTATCGAACGAGCTCAAGATTTCACAAAAGAAGCTTCGCTTGCTTTTCGTGAATTAGTTGCTCGTTATCGGGAAAGTCAATTCAGTCTTGATGCTAAGGAAAAAATAAACTTTATCGACGAACATCTCGCTGGAGCAAAATTATCAACAGCTCGTCACCAAATTTATTCACAAAATTATGTTGGCGCCATTAAACATCTAAACGAAGCAATTACGCTTTTTCATTATACCAAACAAACACCGGAAGCTTATTACAGACTCGCCGAAATATATTTTAGAATTGGCATGAAAGATCAATCAAAAACAATTAGCGAATATCTTCAAAAAAAATTTCCCAAGAATTATTGGAGTAAAGAAAGTTTAAAATTTATTAGTCCAAAACCTAATCTATTAACAGAAAATGCCTCATAAAGCTAAAAATTTGGATTTTATAAAGTTAGGTTCAAAGCATATATGGCTTCCATACACCCAAATGCAAAATCATCTTGAGCAACTCGAGGTTTCTAAAACTAAAAACTCTACAATTTATTTGAAGAACGGCACGAAACTAATTGATGGAATTGCTTCTTGGTGGGCTGTTTGTCATGGTTATAATCACCCCCATATCATTCAAAGTCTAATTAAGCAGGCTAAAAAAATACCTCATATTATGCTGGCTGGCTTTTCCAATCAAGCGACCTATGAATTGGCTTATCGATTAGCCAAATTTTGCGAAATGGATAAAGTATTTTTTTCAGATTCTGGCTCAACTGCAATCGAAGTTGCCATGAAAATTGCATGGCAATATCACATAAATTGTGGCGAAAAAGCTAAAAATAAATTTATTTCTTTTAAAAATTCATATCATGGAGATACAACTGGCGCAATGTCTCTTGCCGATCTCGAAAGCGGAATGCACAAAAAATTTTCTAAATTATTGCTGTCGAATTTTTGCCTCGATATTCCCAAAAATAACGATGATTTTATCAAGTTTGACAAGTTTCTTTATGATAACAAAAAAATCTTAGCTGGAATTTTTATTGAACCACTAGTTCAGTGCGCCGGGGGAATGAAATTTTATTCGGTAGAGTCTTTAAATAAAATCTTCGAAATTTGTCAAAAATATAACATACTCCTAATTATTGATGAATGTGCGACAGGCTTTTATCGAACCGGTAAAAAATTTGCATATATGCACACTAATTTTAAACCCGACATATTAACAGTTGGAAAAGCCTTAACCGGTGGCGTGGTTGGATTATCGGCAACATTAACTTCGCAACGTATATTTGATAAGTTTCTTGACGATTCTCTCGACAAGGCCTTAATGCATGGCCCAACCTTTATGGGCAATCCTCTCGCCTGTTCTTGCGCTAACGCATCTTTAGATTTATTTGAACAGCAAGATTATGAAAATAGAGTTTTAAAAATTGAAAAATATTTCGCCAAAAACTTAGCTCAATTTAAAAAATTTAAAATTGTTACCGAGACTCGATATTTGGGGGCAATTGGAGTTATTCAAATAAACGCTGATTGGGAAAAAATAAAGTTATTGCGAAGAAAAATTATTAGCAAAGGAGTTTTTTTGCGCCCCTTTGCTAATGTGATTTATCTTATGCCTCCACTTGTGATATCCAAAACTCAACTTGACAAAATTTTCAGTGCTTTAAAGCAAATTCTTAAAGACTAAATATTGCCTCACTAAACTTGTCTTTGTGAAGGATCACTACTAGCTCCGGGAGAAGGGTTTACGACTTGTGGAGAAGGACTTCTAGCTCCGGAATGGCTTGCGGCGGCTTGTGGAGAAGGACTTCTAGCTTCACGAGAAGATCTGGTTCCATCCTCCGATCTTCCATCCCCTGATCTTCCACCCCATCCTTCATCTCCTGAATCATTTCCTTGATTGCTTCCTACAACAAGAGTTAATCTACTTAATTCATCAGATATACCAGTATCAACTGGACCTGAAGATTGCATTGCTGGAGATTGTGAGCCTGAAGATTGTGAGTCTGAAGATTGTGAGCCTAAATTTACTCCTGCATGTTTTTGAAGTAAATCTTGCATAGTAGTTTGTGGAGGAAATTCCTGAGGTAGAGGCCCAGGTCCAACCGG
>RFYG01000088.1 GCA_009925685.1 Pseudomonadota bacterium | reverse complement strand
TCTTGGAGATTAAAAAAATTATTTTTTACTTTTCCATATATTAAATTTGATGTTTTGCTAATTGTTGAATCAAAATTCGGTAATACAGAAAATTCCTCGTATCGCTTGACTAGGCTTGCACCATCTTTTTTATAAATAATATTTTCTCCAAAAAAATTAAAAAATTTTTGCATAAAAACCTGCTCATAAATTTTAATAAAATTTTGATTTAAATGATTTGCTAGAAAAATAACTGCACAAAATATTATTGAGGCAAAACTTGCAAAATTATGTTTAATTTTTTGTTGATAAAAAACTATTCCGAGCAAGAAAATCATGGTAATTGTAGTAATTTTTATGATTTTTAAATTGAAAATCCGAAGATTTTCAACTTGCAAAATTTGGTTTTTAAATGAGTTGTTAAAATAATCTCGAAAACCAATTTCATGAAATTCCTTGGCAATAAAATCATCAATTGAAAATTTTGATTTGGTTGAGGCAAAAATTCCTAAAAAAACAGTTTTTATTGCTTCGGCAATATCAAATTTAAAGTTCATTTTATAAATTATTTTGTCGAGTTAAACCCTGCCAAACATACTCGCAAGTAAATGGCAGTAATGGCGATGCGATTTCGGTCATGGTTAATAAAACTGTGTAGAGTACATCGTAAGCGCTTTGTTTATCCTGATCAATTTCACTTTTCCAAAATCTTTGGCGGTTGCGCCTGATATACCAATTATTAAGCACCTCAAAAAACTTATTAAATTCATCGCACGCCACAACGGTATCAAACTTTTGCATCGCGCCATCGATCGCTTCGGTTGAAGATTTAAGTTTTGCCAAAATATAGCGATCTAAAATATTTTTATGATCTTTTTTAAACTCGATCCGATGGGCTTTAATGCCGTCGGCGTTGGCATAGAGGCAAAAAAAGTTGAAGGCATTTACGAGCGGTTTTATCGACAAGCGCAAAGTGTCTTTAATGGCTTTGCCGTCTTTGTCGATACGCAATTCTTGCCCACGCATGACGGGTTGCGAAATCATGTAAAAGCGCATGGCGTCTGAGCCAATAGTTGAAAAAATTTCTAGTGGATCGGCGTAATTGCGTAATCTTTTTGAAAGTTTTTGCGAATTTTCGTCTAAAATTGTGCCGTGACAAATTACGTTTTTAAAAGGCGCGCGGTCAAATAAGGCGGTCGATAAAACCATTAGCGTATAAAACCAACCGCGAGTTTGGGCGACATATTCGGTGATAAAATCGGCCGGAAAATTTTCTTCAAACCATTCTTTATTTTCGAAAGGATAATGCACTTGCGCATAAGGCATTGAACCGCTTTCAAACCAGCAATCAAGGACGTCGGAGACTCTTTCAAATTTCTCACCATTTTCTTCGAAAGTGATTTGATCGATGAAAGGGCGGTGCAAATTATCGATTTTTTGGCCTGAAATTTTTTCGAGTTCGGCAATCGAGCCAAAAACTTTTATTTTGCCAGATTTGCTTTTCCAAACAGGCACAGGACAGCCCCAGAAGCGGTTGCGAGTGATCGACCAATCGCGGGCTCCTTCAAGCCATTTGCCAAATTGTCCGTCTTTAATGTTGTCGGGAATCCAATTAATTTGTTGATTTAATTCGACCATGCGATCTTTGAATGCGGTGACCTTAACATACCACGAACTCACAGCTTTGTAGATCAGTGGAGTATCGGTGCGCCAACAATGCGGATAATTATGCAAAATTTGCTCGGGATTGCCGAAAATTAATTTTTGTTCTTTGAGATATTTGATGATGTCGTCGTTGGTTTCAAAAACTTGGCGCTCGTGCAAATTTGGCAAATGCGCAATTTGGTAATCTTTTTTGAAAATCTCGAAGAGTGTTTTGTTGATAATTAAATTATTGAATTTGCCGGCCTCATCAACGGGGCAAATGGTTGGAATGCCATTGGCTTTGCAAAGTAATTGATCATCTTCACCAAATCCCGGGGCAATGTGAACAATCCCAGTCCCATCTTCGGTCGAGACAAAATCGCCCGACAAAACCGTAAAAATTTTATGGTTTGGGTTGATATTTTTATCTATTTTTTCACTTTTTAAAAACTCAAAATATGGAAAAATCGGGTTATAACTCAAGCCTACCAGATCAGAGCCAAAAAGGCTTGCTAACACTTCATGTTCACCTAAATCTTTGGCAAATTTTTCGATTAAATTTTTGGCAAGAATCAAAATTTCTTGATCTTTTTTAAGCAACGCATATTCGATTTTTTCACCAACCGCCAATGCGAGGTTTGAAGGCAAAGTCCATGGGGTTGTAGTCCACGCTACCATAAAACATGTTTTGTCTTCGAATTTAGCGTCGATTTTGTTGCATAATTTTTTGCTTGATTCAGCGTTTAATTGAAATTTAACTTTTACGGTTTTGCTGGTTTTTTGGCGGTAAGCATTGTCCATTCTGGTTTCGAAATTTGAAAGCGGAGTTTGGCACGCCCAAGAATAAGGAACGACACGAAAATCTTCATAAAGTAAACCTTTATTATAAAGCTCTTTAAAAGCCCACAAAACCGATTCCATGTAGTTCAAATCCATGGTTTTGTAGCTATTTTTGAAATCGACAAAACGCCCTTGACGCGTTACATAATGCTCCCATTCGCCCGCATATTTCATCACCGATTTTTGGCACGCATTGTTGAATTTTTCGATGCCAAATTCTTTGATGGCGATCTGCCCCGAAACCGCTTTGCCAGTTTGCGCGCTAAGTTCTTTTTCAGTTTCCATTTCGACCGGCAAACCATGTGTATCCCAGCCGAAACGGCGTTCAACTTTTTTACCTTTCATGGTTTGATAACGCGCGACCAAATCTTTTATGAAGCCGGTGAGCAAGTGGCCGTAATGCGGAAGGCCATTGGCAAAAGGCGGACCATCGTAAAACACAAACTCGTTTTTAGAATTTTGCGGATGACGACAATGCGAATGATCTTTTAAAGCGCAATTATCAACGACTGGCGAGGTGTAATCTTCGTCGATTTCTTTGGAAAAATTGCGCATTTCAACTGATTTTTCGAAAATTTTTTGATCTTTCCAAAACCTAAGAATTTGTTCTTCCATCTTAGCAAAATCAAGGTTTTGATTAGCATCGGGGTATAATTTATTTTTCGTCATTACGCTTTAAAAAAAGGATTTTATTTTATGAAAAATTTTTCTAAAATTATTTTAGATGATTTATATTTTAGAAATATGATGAATATCTATCTTCACTCGCGCTCATTTTAAGAATGAGTTTTAAATTTGCTAAAAAATTTTTAAAAAAATCATGAAAAAATTTAATATCGGAATAGCCGGCCTTGGCACTGTTGGTCGTGGAGTTTATGAAATATTGCAAAAACAAAAAGATTTACTCTCTCTTCGCACTAATTGCGATTTTGAGGTTGTAGCAGTTGCCTCGCGTTCAAGAAAAGATTTTGTCTCACCCTCGGTTCGTTTTTATGATAATGTTTTGCATCTTGCTCAAGACCCTAAAATTGATATTATTGTTGAAGTAATGGGTGGTTATGATTTGGCGAAGGACTTGATTCACAGTGCGCTAAAAAATAACAAAAAAGTTGTAACTGCCAACAAAGCTCTTCTTGCTGAACATGGCAAAGAAATTCAAGATTGGGTCGATAAATATCAAGGAGTAATTGGTTACGAGGCCTCGGTTGCTGGGGCTAATCCCATAATCAAAGCCTTTCGCGAAGGTTTTGTAGCTAACGAAATAACTGAAATATACGGCATTCTAAATGGTACTTGTAATTTCATTTTGACTAAAATGAAAAATGAAAAACAAGATTATAAAATTGCGTTAAAAGAGGCTCAAAACCTTGGTTTTGCCGAAGCGGATCCATCTTTTGATGTTGAAGGTAATGACACCGCCCACAAAATAGTTTTATTATCTTCTTTAGCTTGTTCGTCTTTGCCAAATTATAAACAAACTTATCTCGAAGGTATCAATAAAATTTCTATTGACGATATCAACTTGGCCGACGAACTCGGCTACAAAATCAAGCTTTTAGGAGTTTTTAAAAAAATCGGCGATCAGGTTCAACAGTCAGTTTATCCAGCTTTGATAAAAAATTCTGAAAAAATTGCACAGGTTGATGGCTCCTACAATGCCGTACTTTCCAAAGGCAATAATTTTGAATATAATCTCATGATTGGGCGAGGAGCTGGTGGCAATCCAACTGGTTCGGCAGTTGTTGCCGACATTATTGATGTAGCTTGCCAAACAAAACATAATTTTTTGTTTAATGCTGAAAGTGTAAATCTGCAGACGACAAATATTATCAACATAAATCAAAGATATGGGCAATATTTTGTTATTTTTAATTTCGATAAAAATAATTTGTCTAAAACCAGCGTTGTTGAACAGATTTTTGCTAATCGCATAAATCCTGTTCAATGTATTTTTAAAGAAAATAATTCATTCAATTCCGACGACGCAAAATTTTTGATTACGGGGGCTATTTTGACCGAAAATCATTTTGAAAATGAGATTGTTGAAGCAATTTCCTTGATAGATAAAAGCCTCGCGAACAATATTAAATTTATTCGTGTTGAACAAACTAATTTTTAAAAAATGACCGATTTTGTCCTTGAAATTTTTAGTGAGGAAATACCCGCTAAAATGCAAAAAAATGCTGTTTGCCAATGTGGAAGCCTTGATGTCGGCCAAAGCGAGTTTGGAAAATGAAAAAACGGCGGATGCATATTTTGAGCAGAACGGCACCGGATACAACATGGTGCGCAGGAGCCTTGGGACATGTCCAGAGACATTCAAGTGCTGGCCGAGGATGTGGTTCGGGAAAAACTCGACCAGGCCGGCTTGGGAAAATGCTTGGCACGGGAAGCCGGCGAGCAAAACATCATGGGCAGGAATATCGCTGGCAGCGATTTGAGTGATATCGCCGCGTGGCTCTTTGCCGAAATTGGCCGCATAGGTTTTCTGCGAAAACTTGTCCCACTCGGAACTGAAGACACACTTGCCGCCGATTTCCTGGATTC
>RFYG01000087.1 GCA_009925685.1 Pseudomonadota bacterium | reverse complement strand
TTAGTACAAAACTATAACTCTTATATAAAAATTATAAAATCCCTCAAATAGTAAAATAAATATTTAGTTGGTATAATTATTTATAAAATAACAAAATCTGTTAAGTAATATCAATTTAGCACTAAAACTATTAATAATAAAATTCTAGTTTTTTGCCTACAAATTCAATGACCCGCTCTATAACACACTATTTATCTCAAACATTCATTAAATCGCAAAAATTGCCCAAAAGAAAATATTTGAATTTTTGCGAGCTAGAATTTATTGTGATGGCCACATAAGTTTAATTCTTCAACTTTTGTCTCGTCCTAAATATAACTTTTCGTAAGTACAATTTTTCCAATAATTTTTTTGGCGGAGTAGCTCAGTTGGTAGAGCAGCGGGATCATAATCCGCGTGTCGGGGGTTCAATTCCCTCCTCCGCTACCAAATCGCTTAATTGAGAAAATAAATTTGTATAAAAATCTGTAATTTTAATCAAAAATTTCGAGCAATATTTTCCCCCGTGAGCATCGTTTTTTAAAAATTTTTCCGACCTCGTCGAGTTATTTTGACCAAATTAAATCTTACTCAAGTTCTTTTGGGAGTAATTCCGATTATAAAAGTGGAGTCGTTTTAGTTTATTGCAATTAGTTTTTGAGATATTAAAATCGCCACTCATTTTGTAAAACTCTCAAAAAATTTAAATATGTCGCAACAACTTGAAAACACTACCTCCTTCTTTAGTGCCAATATTGTTTTTATAAACGAACTTTATCAAAAATATTCACAAAATCCATCTTCGGTCGATGCTTCTTGGGCAGAATTTTTTTCACAAAATCATGATGAGGTCAAGGCAATATTAGCCGATTATAATGGTCCATCTTGGAGCAAGAGAAGCTTGAAGGTTGTAGGTTCGCAAGATTATGATATTTCTTCAAACGCCCCGAAAGAATTACCAAAAAAAGATGTAAAAAATGTTCCGCAAATTGCCTCGAAAGATTTAAATATTCGCTTACAAAATTTAATTTCTAATTATAAAAGATTTGGACATTTGGCTTCAAACCTTGATCCACTTGGTTTAACTCCGCCACAATATGTTGCCGAAATTGACTTAAAAAATAATGACATCGATGATTCTGATCTAGAAAAAGAAGTTAATTATGGCGGTCAAAAAATTAAATTATCGCAAGCCATTGCCAATTTAAATTATATTTATGGCAACACAATTGGCTGTGAATTTGAATATATTCGAGATCAACAACAAAAAGATTGGTTGGCGCGCGAAGTTGAAAATAGTGCCTTTGAGGCGGTTTCAAAAACTGAAAAACATAAAATTTTACAAGAAATTATTCGCACCGAACGCTTCGAGCAATTTTTGCACAAACGCTTTCCCGGCGCTAAAAGATTTTCGATTGAAGGTGGAGAATCTTCGATTTGCGCGGTTGAAAAAATTATCGATGCTTCAGCGCGTAGCGGAGTGAAAAAAATTATTATCGGCATGGCGCATCGTGGTCGACTTAATACCTTAACGGGAGTTATGAAAAAGCCATACCATCGCCTTTTAGCTGAGTTCCAAGGCACGCCGGGAATTCCTGAATCGGTTACCAAATCAGGCGATGTTAAATATCACATGGGTTTTTCTTCGTCGCGTGAAATTGATGGCAATAAAATCGATTTGTCTTTGGCGTTCAATCCTTCGCACCTCGAGGCTGTTAACACCGTAGTGGCTGGTCGCATTCGTGCTACGCAAGATTTAATGCAAGATGCATCAAGAACCCAAGCTTTAGCTTTGTTAATTCACGGCGATGCGGCTTTTGCTGGTCAAGGTTCGGTTGCCGAAAGTTTGGTCATGAACGGCACCGCGGGCTATGATACTGGTGGCGTAATTCATATTATCATTAATAATCAAATCGGCTTTACCGCCAACCCTACGGATTCAAGAAGCACCCAATATGCTTCGGATTTGGCGAAATCAATCGACGCTCCAATTTTCCATGTCAATGGCGATGATGTTGAGGCGGTGGTAAAAATTTCTGGAATCATTAGTAAATATCGTCAAACCTTCAAAAAAGATATCGTTCTTGATGTGGTTTGTTATCGCAAATATGGTCATAATGAAGGCGACGAGCCACTTTATACACAACCAATTATGTATAATAAAATCAAAGATCAAACTTCGATTGAAAAAATTTATTCACAAAAATTGTTAAATGAAAATGCAATTTCTCAAGCTGAATATGAAAAATTAGTTAGTGATTTTGAAGTTTTGTTGAATGATGAATTTAATAAAGCTTCAACTTATAAAGCCCTTGAAGCTGATTGGTTGAAAGGCGATTGGAAACACATTAAAGATGGCGATAATTCAATTCCAAAAACGGCAATTTCTGAAAAAATTCTTAAAGAATTGAATGCGAAAATTACGACAATTCCGCAAAATTTTAATGCTAATCCAAAAATTGTTCGTCAAGTTGAGGCTAGAAAACAAGTCGTCGAAGACGGTAAAGAAATCGATTGGGGCACGGCGGAAAGTTTAGCTTTTGCTTCTTTAATTAACGAAGGTCACGCGGTTAGAATTACGGGTCAAGACGCTGGGCGAGGCACTTTCTCACATCGCCATTCAATTTTGCATGATGCTAAAACTGCGCAAAGATACAATATTTATAATTCAATTTCCAATAAAGCGCATTTTGAAGTTCATGATTCGGTGCTTTCTGAATATGGCGTGATGGGTTTCGAATATGGCTATTCGCTTTCAGCGCCCGATATTCTAACAATTTGGGAAGCGCAATTTGGTGATTTTGCCAATGGCGCTCAAATTATTTTTGATCAATTTGTGGCTTCTTCGGAAGTAAAATGGTTGCGTAAATCAGGTTTGGTAATGCTACTGCCTCATGGTTTTGAAGGGCAAGGGCCTGAACATTCCTCAGCGCGACTCGAGCGTTATTTGCAAGCTTGTGCCGATAATAATTTACGCGTCGTCAATATTACCAATCCAGCCAATTTTTTCCACGCATTGCGTCGTCAAATTCATAATAAAGATCGCAAACCATTGGTGGTGATGTCGCCAAAATCGCTTCTTCGTCACAAAATGGCGGTTTCAAAATTAAGCGAATTTACTGGAGAAAATTTCAAAACTTTAATTCCCGAAACGCATAAATTAAATGCCGATGATAAAATTCGTCGTGTGGTTTTATGTTCAGGAAAAGTTTATTACGATTTAATCGAAGCGCGTGAAGCGGGTAAAATCAATGATGTAGCGATTATTCGTCTTGAACAACTTTATCCATTTCCAGCTCAAGAATTAACGATCGAATTAAAAAAATACAAAAATGCCGAAATTATTTGGTGCCAAGAAGAGCCGAAAAATATGGGTGCATGGAAATTTGTTGATGATTTAATAGAAGAAGTTTTGACTGCAAATAAACATAAAAATTCTCGCGCTAAATATGTCGGAAGAATCGCCAGCGCTTCTCCGGCAACGGGATATGGCTCTTATCATTCGCGCGAACAAAAGAAATTAATCGACGAAGCTTTAGGAAAATAATTTACTAAATAATTTTCGATAAATTTAATCCCTCGATTTTTAATCAAATTGAGGGATTTTTTTTAAAAAAGATGAAGCTTGTTTTCAAATTCCTCAAGCATGGAGCCTTTCTTCTTTGACTTCGCCAGCTTTTTTTGCATAAGCTTTTGTAATTTTAGTATCGGGGTAATTTTTTTTTCCTTGTGATATATCACTTCTATTGATTCGATTTTGCCATCATTTTTAATGGCAATTTTTTGCTCCTCATTCAAGATCTCCAAGTCTTTCAAATTATCAGTTAGATTTTTTATAAATATTTCCACCGTTGGTTGGGCGCCGTTGAAAATTTGACGAAGATATTCGTCGAAAAAAGCCGAATGCGGATTATTCCCCAAAAGCCTTACCTCAAAAACCGCTTCATTGCCATCTTCTTCAATTCGAGCAAATCGAATCGTTACTGACTTGCCAGTATTTTGACGATGAACATGGAAAGGCGATGAATCGGTGGTTAATCCGGAATTTTCTTCCCGTCTTTTTTGCGGATCAAAGCTAATAAAAAAATTGGTTCCTTTGGTTTGATTGATTAAGCCTTTTTTACGATCAACTTTAATTTCAATTCCAAAAATATCTTGCCCTTTGCGTTGAAGAATCGGATGGTCTTCAAAAGTTTTTGCTAAAGCTTTTTGGATCGCAGTGCCAATCGCAATTGTTAATGGATTAGTGAATATTTCTAATTCTTCACCATTTTTTTCACTCGAAATATTCAATGTTTTTTGCCCTAATTTTGCGCCAACATTAATTTGAACACCACGATCTTTCAAGCGTAAATTATGTTCTTTGGCAACTGCTCTAACATAATTTAAACTCGCATCGAATTCTTGTTTCGCAGTTTCGAGTGGGAATTCTCCGATAGCAAATTCGCTGGCACGAATCATGTCGAGAGTTTTAGCGTAAAAAGAACCTTTCTCGCCAATATCTTCCAAAATTTTCAAGAATTTTTTTTGTTGCTCTTTTTTTTCGTCGCGCCAATCAAAAACATCATCCATTGTTAATCTTCGCTTAGTCGCAACTTCTTTTTTAAGATAAAATAAATCGAGAAAAAAAATCTCTTCCGCTGACAACAATGCCAAGTTGCCAAGGGCTTTGTCAAATTTAACAATTTCTTGCGGATAATTTTGTTTTTCTGCTTCGAGATATTGTTCAATTGCAGAAATTTTGCCACCATATTTTTTACGATTTTGAGTTTTAAATTGATCTAGTTCAGCATCGCTAAAAAGTAATAATGCATTAGGGCTTGAGCCAATTATAGAACTATCAAAACCAGCAGTTTCGCGCATTTTTTTACGCGAATCATTATCGACAAGTCCGCGTTTTATTTGTTCAAATTCAGAAAATTCTTGCTTGCGCTTTGCTTGAGCTTTGGGTCCTCCAGTTGGAAGAATAATGCATTCAACTTCAAAACCTAAAGTGAGTTGGAGTGATTCTGCCTCTTTGTGTTTGCGTTTTTTTGATTCTCCTTCGGGATGAGAATCTTCTAACATTTTTTTTGTATCAATTTTTATCGA
>RFYG01000086.1 GCA_009925685.1 Pseudomonadota bacterium | reverse complement strand
AGTTTGTAACGTAAAGTTCTCATATTTTTTGAAGTATTTTTTAAGCAAAATTATCAACAATATTTAAAATATCTATATGGTTTATTTGCCTCATTGGCCCATACCATCAACCCTTGGCAACAAAAAAATTGATTACGAAACAGTTTTTGAAAGAGCGAATTTAGTTTTAAAAAAACTTAACAATCCGCATCAAAAACTTCCCCCAGTTATACATGTTGCGGGCACAAACGGCAAAGGTTCAACCGCATCATTAATTGCAAAAATATTTGAATGTAATGGCTATAAAGCTCACCTTTACACCTCCCCTCACCTACTAAATTGTAATGAAAGAATTATATTGAATGGTGAAAAAATAAGTGATAACCAACTTTTTGAAATTATGGAAGAAACCAGAATATGTTCTGATGGGGTTGATCTAACATTTATGGAAGCATTTACGATTGGGGCTTTTTTGGCTTTTGCTAAAAACCCAGCTGATGTTGTTGTTGTAGAGTGTGGAATGGGAGCAAGAATTGATATAACTAATATTATAGAAAAAAAGTTAGCCAGTGTAATAACTTCTATTTCACTAGATCACACCGAATATTTGGGCGATTCGTTGGAAAAAATTGCTTTTGAAAAAGCTTTTATTGTTCGCCAAAATACCCCCTTGATTGTAGCTCGCCAAATGGAGTCGGTTAATAAAATAATTAAAATTATGGCCGATGATCAAGAAGCTTTGAATTATTTTTATGGATCTGATTTTGATATCGAAATTGATAAAGTTAGTTCAAAATTTGATTTTTTTTGGAATAATGAATTATTACTTCCAAGTCTCTCCAGTCCTGCATTAATTGGTGAGCATCAATATTATAATTTTGCGTCAGCAATTGCATGCTGTATGTCAATAAGCGATAAATTTATTTTTAACTACGATGGAATTGATAAAGCAATATCAGAAGTTCGATGGCCAAGTAGGTTAGAAAAAATTGAAAATAATTTAACAAAATTTTTAAAAAATAGTAATTCCGAAATTTGGATTGACGGCGCTCATAATGAGGGTGGAGCGCAGACCATTGTCGATTGGTTATTAGCTAAAAATGATCAAAAAGTAAATTTTGTAATTTGTGGTTTTAGTCGAAATAAATGCAAAAATAGTTTTTTAGCTAAATTTAAAAATATTGCCAAAATTATTGCCATTAGAGTTAATGGCGAGGCTTACCCAGAACAATCTGAAAAAATATACGAAATTGCAAAATCTGAAGATCTTGATGTAATTAACGGGTTTGAATTAATTGAAGCATTAAAAATTGTTGAAAAAATTTCTAAATCAAAACCAGTAAGGGTGGTTATTTGTGGATCTCTTCATTTAGCGCGGGATGTTGAGGAGGTTGATAAAATTATTTCTCTGAATGATCACTAAATAACTTTTAATGATTGTAAATTTGAATGAATTCATCTTGTAAGAATTTAAAATCATCAAGTGTTTTGTGGTTTATGATTTCACTAATAATTTTTGCTGATGATAAAGAGTTTGTCCACCCTAAAGAGCCATGCCCAGTATTTAAATAAAGGTTATCGAGTTCAGCGATACGACCTATCAAAGGCATTGAGTTAGACCTAAATGGTCGGGATCCGCACCATTCATTGTAATCATTTTTTTTGTAGTCGATATCGAATGTTTTATTAAAAATTTTATGTAAAAATTTAAGATTTTTTTGTTGCGAAGAAAGACTGTTACCGCTCATTTCGATTGTTCCAGCTATTCGAAGAATATCGCCTAATTTACTGTATACAATTTTGTTTTCATTATCGGTCAAAGCGATGTTTGATTCCATAATTTTGCCAGTGGATTTAATCGATAAACTATATCCTTTTACGGGGTAAATTGAGGTATTAATTTTAATTCCCTTGAGAAGTTTATCAGAAATTGCCCCCAAAGCATAAACATATTTATCAGCTACAAAAACGCCATTTTCGGTGTTAATTCCAGTAATTTTTTTATAGTTGGTTAAAATATTTTTAATCTCACAATTGAAGATAAATTTAACCGAATATTTTTCGCGACAGATTTTTTCAAGTTTGGAAATAAATTTATAACAATCTCCACTTGCATCATTTGGAAAATATATGCCTCCCACCAACTTTTTGTTGAAAAGAATTTTTTCAAGAGATGGCTCTTTTTTAATACATTGATCGGCATTTAAAATTTCAAAACTTAAGTTAGTTTTTTTAAAATATTCAAGACTATCAATGGCATTATTAAAAGATTTTTGATGACGATAAAAATGTAAAATACCGTTACGATGATAATCGAATGATTTACCGTTGTCGATTTCGGGCTCTTCCTTCAATATTTTTTCCATTAAATTTGAACTCAATGAAGATAATTTATAAAGATTTAAACTGTTTTTAATGGCAATTTTTGGGTTTGAATTTTTAATAAATTGATAAATCCATCGATAAAAATTTTTGTTTGAAAAATCGTTTAAAGTTATGAAGGAATTTGGTTTGAATAATCCAAAAAACATTTCCGTTAAAAAAGATTTATTCGACCACGAATCAATGTGTGAATAGCTGAGTTGCCCTCCATTAGCAAATGAACAACCATTGGCAGATGATGGTGCCTGATCTATAACTATAACTTCGTGACCATCTTTAGCTAGATAATAAGCGGTTGTAACGCCTATCACCCCAGCTCCCAAAACAATTACTTTCATTACAAAAAATTAATAATTAAAATCGCTAAAATGAACCTTCGCTTTAAAAAAAAGTTAAAAAATGACAAAAAAAAATAACATCTTTAATATTGAAGCAAAGTATAAATTTATTGAAACTTTCGGCGATTGGACTGTTGCAAACTATAATTCTTCATTTTCAGATTTAAAGATATTTTTACCAAACCTTCGACTGGTTAGAAATCTAAAAAACTACTACCAAAAAAATCACAATAATTTTCACGATAATGTCAAAATAAAATCTATTGCCGAACTTAATATTGATGATTTTATTGATCTATTACCCAATAAAAAATGCGCTGATGCGATATCTAAAATTATAGAAATTAGAGTTATTAAAAAACTTGATGCGATATTGATGATTTCTGATGAAATAAAAAAAAATTCAAAATTTGCAAATCAAAATTTTGTTCAGCGCTATAAA
This sequence comes from Pseudomonadota bacterium, assembly GCA_009925685.1. GTDB lineage: Bacteria > Pseudomonadota > Alphaproteobacteria > Rickettsiales > UBA1997 > CAILUF01. Next base: position 1,989 of record RFYG01000086.1, on the reverse strand, counting down.
ATTTCCAAAACACTTTACGGTTTATTTGAAGAGATAGAAATTCAACAAATTAACCCCAATTCCATTGAGTTACTCGATGACTCAAATATGGCCTTGCATCAACAATTTACAATTGAATTTTTTGTTGAATTTTATTACCACATCAAAAATCTTTTATCCAAAAACAATGCGATGTTTTTACAAGAGTTTCATAATTATTTGTGTAATCAATTTATTGATATAATTACTCAATCTAATATTTCTCAAAGCATTGTTATAGCTGGATCAACTGGCAGTATAATTTCTAGTAAAAAATTAATGAAATGCATCAATAATTATGATCGTGGTGCAGTGGTTTTTTATGGACTAAATTACCAAGAAAAATGTCCTGAAATTCATCCGCAATTTTTTTTATCACAATTAGTTGATTATCTTGAAATATCCCCTTCTAAAATTATCAATATTACCAACGATTCGCATCAAATTTTATCATATAATCGACAAGATTTTATAAATCTAATTTTTGCCAATTTTGGCAACTATTCAATGTTTAAAAATAAATGTTTTGAATCGGTAAAAGATAACGATAAATCAATTAATCAAGATATAAATATTATTGAACTTAATAATGAATTTGAAGAAGCGAGAATAATTGCAGAAATTTGTAAGTCTAACCAAGGATTATGCCAAAAAATTGGAATTATTTGTAATAATCAAAACTTATTACAAATTATAAAAAACACTTTTAATGCTTATAACATAAATTATAATAATTCATCTTCGCAATCAATTTTAAATATTGATATTATTAACTTTTTAGCTCTGCTTTTTGAGATCAAATTCAATAAGTTTAATTCGCATAATTTTTTATCATTCATTAAGCACAAATATTTTATAAAATTAGCGAACGATAAACTGATAGAAGATCTAGAGAATCAAGTCTTTAGATCTGATCATGATATTTATAATTTTGATGATCTAATCAATAGAATTTCAAAAACAAAACAAATTAATTTTATTGAAAATATCATTCATAATTTACCAATCGAAAAAACTCTTTCTTCTATCATAAAATCCTTTGAATATTTTGCCGATAAAAGTGTTGATAAAATTCTTTCAGAATCAGTAGCTGGCCAAGAAATTAATGATTATTTCTCTATAATTAATAGTCGTAATATTGTTTTTGAGAAAGCGGAGGACCTCATTACTATTTTTAGCGATGTTGTTTATTTTGATAAATTTAACAACGATTCTAGTGTTGATTTACTAAGTTCAATTGAGGCAAGACTCTTAAATTATGATATTCTAATCGCATCCTCTCTTAACGACGGAGATTTTCCAAAAATTGAAAATCATGGTTGGATTGGTGCAAAAATTAAGAATGATTTAAAGGTTAACAAATCATTAAAAATGATTGGACAAAATGCTTATGATTTTTGCAATTATTTATCCAATAAAAAAGTTTATTTAACCAACTCATTGTCAAGACTTGGGTCTATATATGTTGAATCGCAATTTCTGACTCGCCTAAAAGCATTAAGTAATTTAGTTAATATAAATTTTACAAAAAAAACTGAAGATTTTTCAAATCGTGCTCGAAAATTTTATCTCACGCCTCCTCAAGTCGTTGTTAATTCTGAGCATTTGCCAACTTCTTATTCAATAACTGAAATTTCAAAATTAATTAACAATCCTTATTATATTTATGTTAAAAAAATTTTAAAAATTGAAGAATTAAAGCCAATTGATTATGAGCCTTCAAATGCTGAATTTGGTAGCTTCGTTCACAATGCTTTAGAGGAATATATTAAGAATCCAGATCAAGTAAACTTTGAGAAAATATTTGATAAATACTTCTTGTCTAAACAAGCAAAATTAATATGGCTCCCAAAATTTAAAATTTTCTTTGAGTTTTTTTTAAGAGATAATCAGCAATTTAAAAATTGCCAAAATTTTATTGAAGAATCTATAAATACGCAAATCGGCAACATCAATCTTCGTGGTAAGGTT
>RFYG01000085.1 GCA_009925685.1 Pseudomonadota bacterium | reverse complement strand
GGTTTTGGTAGAGGATTTATTAAAATTATCTCCTAATGTCACTATTTTATTTACAACAACAACATTATCTTCGGCAAAAATTTTACAAGAAAAAATTGCTAAATTTAATTCAAGAATTATTCATCAATTTTTACCCGTCGATAGCTATTTTATTGTAAAAAAATTTTTGAACTATTGGCGTCCGCGAGCCTGCATTTTTGTTGAGTCAGAAATCTGGCCAAATTTGATATATTGTGCCCGACAAAAAGCCATTTTAAGCTTTTTGATTAATGCCAGAATATCAGAAAAATCGCTAATAAAATGGCAAAAATTAAAGAAAATCGGATTCAATATTTTTGATTATTTTTCACTAATATTTTCTCAAAGTCTTGTTGATAAGAAAAATCTTGAAGCTCTAACTCAAAATAGCATTTTTTTTGAAGGAAATCTCAAATCCCAAAACGCCAAAATGGCCGTCGACTTTGAAAAATTAGCTATTATTAAAAATCAAATTGGCAATCGTAAAATATGGCTTTGCTCCTCAACCCATCAAGGCGAGGAGTCAATTATTATTGAGACTCATCATAAGTTAAAACAACATTTTTCGGACTTAATTACGATTATAATTTTACGCCATCCGACACGATCTGAAGCGGTTTCTAAACTTTTAGTCGGAAATAATTATGGGGTGCGCTCCAAAAATGATTTAATTCAAAAAACCACGGAATTTTATGTAGTTGATACTCTAGGCGAGTTGGGGGTTTTTTATTCACTCACTAATTTTATATTTTTGGGCGGTTCATTAATGCCGATTGGAGGGCACAATCCGATTGAGGCCATGCAATTTAATTGCGTGGTTATTTCGGGTCAATTTTATCAAAATAATTTTGAATTATACGAAAATTTGCGCTCTCAACAAGCTTGTGTTGTGGTAGGTGATTCCAAGGATTTGTTCGATTGTGTGAAAAATTTTCTAAGCGATGAAGATAAAGTTAATTTTTACAATTTTAACGCTAAAAAATATTTATCTAACAAGCAAAACACCGCCAAGCATATTGTTAACGCTATGGACAGAATTTTGCTTTTAAAAATTTGAAATAAAAATAAATTTTTAACAGAATTATTGGCAAAGTTTATTGCTTAAAGTTTATTGCTTATAATTGTCGGCGATGATTTCGTGAATGCGCGAAATAGTTCGAGCAAAATATGGGGCGTATTTGGTAATTTCATCAAGTTTTTTTAAATTATTTTTTGCCAAAAAAATAATCATAATTTTTTGTTCATAAGCTTCGTCAATAAAGAGCGTAAAGCGTCGAATTTCATTGATATTATCAGGGCTAAATTGCGGTATTTTTTTTAAAAATATTGTCTGATATTTTTTGCAAATTGCCCGATAATCGGCCGAAGAATAATTTTCTAAAAATAATTCTTCAAAATCAAAAACTGCGATATTTTTATATGACTTTTTGATTTTAATTTCTCGCCCCCAAACCTTTATTTTAGATGTTTTGCACGGTTTATCTTTAACAAGTTGTTGTAAAATTTCATTGAAAATTTGGCGATTTTTAGAATTAGAAACAAAATATTTTTTGGTAATTTTGGTGCGATTAAAGAGGCGATAATCGGTGTTAGAATCAAGGTTCAAAACTTCAATATTTTTGAGTAAAATATCATTAACAAATTTGAGAAATAAATCGCGTTGAAGTCCGTTTGGATAAAGCTCAAGCGGATGTAAGTTAGAAGTGATTATCACGATAATTTTGTGATGAAAAAAATATTCGAAAATTCTTGCCAACAACATGGCATCGGCGACATCAACTACTTGAAATTCGTCAAAACAAATAATTTTTAAAATCTTTTTTTGGGAGTTTAGAATAATTCTTCTCAAAGCTTCATGCAGTTCATCGGGATATTTTTTGTGATGCTGACGAATTTCATGAAGTTTTTCGTGAATTTCTGTCATAAAAGCGTTGAAATGAAAGTAATTTTTGGGGATGGCATGAATTTGTTCGTAGAAATTTTTCATTAACATGGTTTTACCGCGACCAACTCCGCCATAAATATAAAAACCATGGAATAAATGATCGCGACTTGCAAATTTAAAAAACTTTGCGATGCGCTTTAAAAATTGATTGGAAGATTGATTTTCTAAAATTTTTTTAAGTAGATTATCGAGTTTGTTTTTTACCGCTATTTGAGGGCTATCCAGTTGCATTTAGGAGTTAGATTTGGCGATTGTAAAATTTAAAAATTTAAATTGATAAATATGGATTTCGCAAATAAAATCTAGGTTTATAAATTTGCACAAATTATCAATCTGATTGGTGAATATTTTATTTTTAATCTTTACAAAGTCATCAGGTTTGTGCGCACGTTTCTTTGAATAAAATTTCAAATCCATGAATATTATAAAATTCGATATTTTATCGGTGCTAATTTTTTTGCCCCTAATTTCGGCATTTTTATTGATGTTTTTCAACAAACAGAAAAATAGTTTTTATTTCGGCTTCGGTTGTTTTGTTGGAGTTGTAAATTTTATTTTATCGATAGTGTTAATAATTTCTTATAACTGGCGAGTTGGCGGTTATCAGTTTCAACAAATCTTCAAAATTTTTAGCGAAATTGACATCAAATATTTTGTTGGGGTTGATGGTTTGGCGGTTACCATGATTTTTCTAACTGCACTTCTTACGCCAATTTGTTATATTGTTTCTTACAAATCAATCACAGAGCGTGTTAAAGAATTTGTCATCGCTTTTTTAGTCATCGAATCACTTGTAATTGGTTCATTTGCCTCACTTGATTTACTATTTTTCTACATTTTTTTTGAAGCCACATTAATTCCAATGTTTTTAGTAATCGGAATTTGGGGTGGAGAAAATCGCATATATGCTTCTTATAAGTTTTTTATATACACCTTAGCCGGCTCAGTATTTTTTTTGATCGGCATAATTTTGCTTTACCTATACACCAAAACCACCGACATCATAGTTTTGACCTCAATTTGTAAGAATTATTTCCCGATCAATTTTCAAGTATTATTTTTTGCATTATTTTTTGCTTCTTTTGCTGTTAAGGTGCCGATGTTTCCATTTCACACATGGCTTCCAGATGCTCACGTTCAAGCTCCGACCGCTGGTTCAGTTATATTAGCTGGTATTTTAATCAAGCTTGGTGCCTTCGGATTCATCCGCTATTCATTACCACTTTTTCCGCTCGCATCGCAATATTTTTCGGGACTAATATTCACCCTTAGCCTGATTGCCATAATTTACGGCTCATTCGTTGCTCTAATGCAAGAAGATATGAAAAAAATGATAGCTTACTCGTCGGTGGCGCATATGGGTTTTGTGACCATTGGTATTTTTAGTTTTACTCATCAAGGAATTGAGGGCGCCATCATGCAAATGATCAGTCACGGTCTAATTTCTTCGGCACTATTTATTTGCGTAGGCATTATTTATGACCGCGTTCACACCAAGAAAATCAAAGATTTGGGAGGTCTAGCTTCTAAAATGCCAAACTTTGCAATGTTTGCCATGATTTTTACCATGGGATCGGTTGGCTTACCCGGAACTAGCGGATTTGTAGGTGAGTTTTTATCAATTATTGGAGTTTTTAAAGTCAATAAAATCGTTGCGCTTCTTGCTGGCCTCGGAGTTGTTTTGGGTGCTTGCTACATGCTTTGGCTCTATAAAAGAGTTTGGTTTAGTGAAATTCATAACCAACAAATTAAAAATATCAAAGATGTTGATTTTTGTGAGTTCTTCATTTTGCTCGGCCTAGCCATTATGATTATTGCTCTTGGTATTGCTCCAAGTCTGATTATGAATTTTTTTAGTGAGCAATCTTCGCAACTTAGTAGCTTTGTATTAACCCTTCCGCCACTTCAATAACAATTTAATTCTCTATGAAATTTAGTTTATTAATCCCCGAAATTACGCTTTTTAGTGGAGCGTTATTAATTCTTATGCTCGATGTTTTTTTCAATAAAAAAAATGAAAAGTTTCAATTTTTTGCCCATTTCTTTGCGCTTATAATTTGCGGAATAGCTTTAGCTTTCGCCGTCAAAACTTTTGGTTCGTATGAAACGGCTTTCAATGATATGATTAACTCTCGAGCCCTTATCTCGTTTATCAAATGCATTGTGATCGCTCTTCTTACTTTCATAATTTTAATTTCCATTCGCTATATTTTTACCATCGAAAAATATAGTTCTGAATATCTCGCGCTTCTTATGATCGCAACAGTTGGCGGTTTGTTAATGATCTCGGCTAACGATTTATTGTTATTTTACCTAGGACTAGAGCTCCAAGCTCTATCGCTTTATTTACTAGCTTCTTTCAATGTTAAATCCGCCAAATCTTCCGAAGCGGGCATCAAATATTTTATCCTCGGAAGCCTGGCTTCAGGAATTTTACTTTTTGGCATTTCGATGGTTTATGGCTTCAGCGGAACCACCAATCTTACTCTAATCAAAGATTTAATCGAAAAAACTAAACCCGACGAAATTCCGGTTGGCCTGATTTTTGGCTTGATAATGGTTATAACTGCCATGCTCTTCAAGATTTCGTCCGCCCCTTTTCACATGTGGGCGCCCGATGTTTATCAAGGTGCGCCATCCGCTGTTTTAGCTTTTTTTGGCACCGTGGTTAAATTTTCAACGGTGATGGCTTTACTGCTTTTATCTTACAGCGCCAATTGGCAAATCCTCTCAAAAATATTTTTGTTAGCCTTTAGTTCAATTGGTCATATTGGTTTTGTCTTACTTGCGCTTTGCTCTATGCAAAAATATTCATATATTTCGGCAATTCTTTACATGATAATTTATAGCATAATTTCGCTTGGAACTTTTGCTTTTCTCACAATTATTCGTTCGCCCCAAACCCATGAAAATGACGCAACGGATGATAAAATTTTCAATATTAATTCTTTAGCTGGTTTAGCAAAAACCAACCCGACCCTAGCTTTGTCGCTAAGTATTTTAATGTTTTCGAGTGCTGGAATTCCTCCACTGGCTGGTTTTTTCTCCAAATTTTATATCATCAAAACGGCTATTTTAACCGGACTTTTGCCTTATGCTATAATTGCGGTGATATTTTCGGCTGTGTCGGCCTTTTATTATTTGCGAATTGTTAAAATTATGTATTTCGATCAGCCCAATGCGCATATTGAAATTGAAGATTTCGGCAACTCGCGCTTGGTCATTATT
>RFYG01000084.1 GCA_009925685.1 Pseudomonadota bacterium | reverse complement strand
AAATTTAAAAAAAGTGATAAGGCGCAAATGCATAATAGGGGCATCGCCGAATTTGTCGAAATTGAAAAAATCACCAAAATTGCTCGTGGATTGGTAATAATTATTGATTTACCAAAAAAATTTACCTCGCATACAGTTTTAAAAAAAACTGGCTTTAGAGCCAAAAACGACTATAATCCAGACCCACAAAATCTTGAAAAAATTTTAACCGGCAATCGTGATTTTGATAAAAAATTTAAAACTTATTCTAATTATTCAATTGAGTTAAATCATGATTTAACAACCTCTTTCATTGAAAAATTTATTGGGGTTGCGGATTTGTTTAAGAATAAATTTATGAGTGCAGGTTTTTGTGAAAACAGCTTTTTGATTTACTTGGAGACTTCGCATCGATTGTTTGAGCCATCTCAACTCTATCAGCAACTAAACTTAGTTTCTGAAAGCAAAAAAATTATCAACGCTTTAAATATTATTTTCGAAAGCGCTGATAATCTTCAAAAAAATTTTGGCGCAAGCGCAGTTTAAGAATAGATTTAGCTATTTTTATATCTTGCAATTGCCTCTTGGATTAATTGCTTGGCTTTGATAGAACCTTCAAAGCTCTTAACCTTAACCCATTTTCCCTTCTCAAGATCTTTATAGTGCTCAAAAAAATGCTTGATTTTATTGACTAAATTTTCAGGAAGCTCGGAAATATCATTGATTTTTTCATAAACCGAATTGAGTTTATGAGCGGGGACAGCAAGTATTTTCTCATCCATACCTTTTTCATCTTCCATAATTAAAACCCCCACCGGCTTAACGGCGATAACCGCTCCAGGCACAATCGCAAAATCCGAAACCACTAAAACATCCGCTGGATCGCCATCTTCAGATAAAGTATGTGGAATAAAGCCATAATTGCACGGATAATACATTGGAGTAGCAATAAAACGATCGACAAAAATTGCACCACTTTCTTTGTCCATTTCATATTTAACTGGATCCGCGTTCATTGGGACTTCGATTATCACGTTTACTTGATTTGGCGCGTCTTTGCCAACAGAGATTTTGTCGATATTCATAAATTTTGATTGATTTTGATATTGAAGAAAGTGAGAGGTGATTTTTTACAAATTTTTTATTAAATCAACCTTTGGTTTAGCAACCTTTGGTTTAGTTAACCTCTAAAATACAGCCCCCACCTTGACCACCGCCAATACACAAACTTGCTAATCCGCGATTTTTGCCACGGCGCTTAAGTTCGCGCAAAAGATGAATTATGATTCTCGCGCCCGACATGCCAACAGGATGACCCAAGGCCACTGCGCCACCATTAACATTAAGAATTTCTGGATTGATTTCGCCAATCGCCGATTTGCCAAAATTTTCTTGGCAAAATTCATTCGAGGCAAATGCTTTTACACATCCCAATACTTGAGCTGAAAAGGCTTCGTTAATTTCAATTAAATCAAAATCAGATAATCTTAAACCAGTTTTGTCGAGTAATTTTGCGGTGGCAAAAACTGGACCAAGCCCCATTCTCGAAGGCTCCAAGCCAGCATATTCGAATTCACGAATGTAACCCAAAATTTCGCAATCAAATTCTTGTTGTAATTTTTTGGCGTAACTTTCTTTGGCAACAAGAGCAAAAGCCGAACCGTCGGTGATTTGTGAAGAATTGCCAACGGTTACGGTACCATCAATTTTTTGAAAATATGGTTTTAATTTTTGCAAATCTTCAATTTTTTGACCTTTGCGCACCCCCTCATCTTCGGTAATCATTAAAGAGTTTTTTTCATCATTATTAAAAAGTGCTACAATTTCTTGAGCAAAAATTCCGTTAGCCGAAGCGCGTTCAGCTTTTTGATGAGAAAGCAGGGCAAAAGCGTCTTGCTCTTGACGAGAAATATGAAAATCACGCGCAACATTTTCAGCCGTGCAACCCATAATTAATCCCGAAATTGGATCGGTTAAACCCTGCACCAAACCAATTGTTGGAGTTAAATATTTAGGTCGGAAATCTTTTAAAACATTGAGCTTCTCGACTAGGGTTTTAGATCGTGATAATTTGGCAAATATTTCGGTCATTTTTTTGCCATAAAAAAGTGGGATATTGCTCATCGATTCAACTCCTCCAACTAAAGCCAAACTCCCATAACCGCAATTAAGTCGAACAAAAGCCGAAGTAAAAGCTTCCATTCCCGAGGCGCAATTGCGATGAACCGTAAAGGCTGAAACCTTTTTATCGATTCCGGCTTTTAATGCAATTACACGCGAAATATTGGCGGAATCTGCGGGTTGAGCAACATTACCAATAATTACTTCATCGATTAAATTGAGATCAATTTTAGAGCGCAAAATTGCCTCATGGGCTACCCAAGCCCCAAGATCGCTAGCGCTAACATTTTTAAAAACACCACCCGCCTTACCCATTGCTGAGCGGTATCCAGCAATAACCGCAATTCGTTCTTTCATATTTGATTGATTTATTTAGATTTTTTTAAAAAATAATTTTTAAATTAAACAAAAATAACTTTCACGAAAAATTTTATGAAGCATCAAGAATTTGTAAATTTCGCCAATTATCTAGCTGATATCGCAACTGCGATTTCTAAAAAATATTATCGAGTTGATAACCAAGAAGTCGCTAAAGATGACGATTCTCCGGTTACTATTGCCGATAAGGAAATTGAATTAAAAATTCGCCAAGCAATTCAACAACAATTTCCAAACCACGGGATAATTGGCGAAGAATATGGAAATCATCAAGAAGATGCTGATTTTGTTTGGATTATTGACCCTATTGACGGCACCTCCTCTTTCATAGTTGGTCGACCTATTTTTGGTAACTTAATTGCCCTCACCCATCATCAAAAAGTTATATTAGGAATTATCAATCAACCCATCAATCAAGAGCGATGGCTCGGTGTCGAAGGTTTTGGATCGTGGTTTAACGGCCAGAAAATTCAAACTCGTAATTGCCAAAAAATTTCGCAAGCGGTCTTAAGCTCGAGTTCGCCATATTTTTTTAAAGCTCAGAATAAGGTTATTTTTGAAAAAATTTGCGAATTAACAAAATATCAAAAAATTGGTGGCGTCGTTTATGGGGGCGATTGTTATGCTTATGGCTGTTTAGCCTCCGGATTTGTTGACTTAATTATCGAACCCGAACTTAAAGTTTATGATTTTGCTTCGCATATTCCGATTATTGAGAACGCTGGAGGGGTAATAACCGATTGGGATGGAAATCAACTTAAACTTCAATCTAATACCAAATTAATCGCTTCGGCAACTCCTCAGCTTCATAATGAAGTACTTAAATTTATAAGAAATATTGAATTTTGAGAATTTTGAAAGTTGTTATTTCTATATACTAACTAGCTTATCGAGGAGTTTCTTAAACCAATTATTTTTTTCAAAATCATCACTGTTTTTTTCATTCAACATCGACTCACGCAAAAATAATAACATGCCTAGAGCGCATGTGCTGGAGGTGTTAATTAGTTCATTGGGGGCTAAATTAAATTTTGCAGGATAACCAATTCTAACATTTTTTTTAAAAATTTCTGACGCCAATTTATCAATACCAATAGTTGAAGCCACCCCTCCAGTTAAAACAATACTTGGAATCATGTGGAGCGGGATATTTGATTTGTCGAGATTAGCTTTTATGCTTTCAAAAATTTCAGCTAATCTTGATTCAATTATATTGCGCAAATCTTCGCGCGATATTCGCGCAATAGTTGATTCTTCGGGATTATCGACTGACCTAAATTTAATTATTTCTTTTTCTTCGATCGGGGAAATAATTAAGGAATTGTTAAGATTTTTAACTTTTTCTGCGACATCAATATTCACCGATAAAATAGTAGAAATGTCCTTGGTAATATTGAATCCACCAAGCATTACATGACCGATATGATATAATTTTGAATCATAAAAAATACAAAACGAGGTTGAGCTAGCTCCAATATCAATCAGCAAAGAACCGAGGTTTATTTCATTTTCAGTGAGCGATGCGAGAGCAGAAGCATAAGGTTCAGCAACATAGTTACCAACTGACAACTGACATCTTTTTAAGCAATTTTCAATATTACTAATAACGGTTTTAGAGACATTAGCTACATGAAATCTTGAGAATAATTTTTCTCCCGTCATTTGGCGAGGATTGGCAATAGGAGGCGAATCATCAATTTTATAATTGATTGGAAAAATGTGAATTGGCTCTTTTTGACTTTTGACAAACTCTTGGCGAAGCTTCACAACTGAATTAATTATATCTGATTGCTTAACTACTTCTTTAGCAATTTTTTCAACAACATCTTTACGCGATGAAATAATTTGACAGCCCGAAATCCCAATCAAAATTTTCTCAATATTTAATCCCGCCATTCTTTCCGCTTCAGCAACTGTATTGGTGATAGATTTTTGCGCCAATTTTAAATCAGAAATTGCGCCAAAAGAAATTCCTTTAGATTCTTTATGTCCATATCCAAGAATATCAATCCCATCATTGCCAATGTTAGCAATAATGCACAGTATCTTGGAAGAACCTATATCAAGACACGCTACAGTTTTGCGGTTTTTGTAAGATTTGGACATTAAAATTAAATTAAATTTATTGTGAATTTTAATAAGTTTATCGATTGAATCGATGATTTGGCTTCAAAAAGCTGGGGCAGAATTTAACCATTCATAACAAAATTACAAAAAAAATTACCAAATATGAAGACGGCTTTAAATATTTGTAAAATTTAGGTTTACGAAATTAAAAAAACACAGTTTTTTAATATTTTTATTAAGAATATTAATCGCTAATAAGGGCTTAATTTTTTTTATAAACCGTTCAAAAACTTAGCTTGAATAAGTATTAAATTAGGATTTTAGCGATTTAATTTCGTTAGATTTTTTATTAAAATATTGAATATAAATTTTACCGCTAATTCTAAGATCGATTGACTTAATGGCCTTATCGCTTTTGAAAACTTCATAAAATTTTATTAAATCTTGCCATGCTCTAGATATTTCAATTTCGGGCAATTTAACAATTAATCCATCATAAAATCTAATATCCCATCTTCTATTGCCAACCCAATTGGCCGAGTATATATCTTGGCTAATTTGCGAATTAATCGCCAAAATATTAAAAAGAGACTTGGCGTTCTGGTTGGCGCCTTTACCAGATAAAATAATCATATTTTTAAATTCTTGACTTTGCTCATATTCGTCAAGAAATGGAATTTGATTGCCGTCCTTATCAATAATAAATTTTTTATCTTCACTTAGCCAAATTGCAAAAGGCTCATATTCTTCAATTTCAACATCAAGAATATCGGGCATAGTTCTTTTGATAGTAATTTTATCAAGCCAAGAGCTATGTTCATTAG
>RFYG01000083.1 GCA_009925685.1 Pseudomonadota bacterium | reverse complement strand
AATAAAAATTAAGTGAAGTTATTGATAATAATTAGAAGTAAATGTGATTTAGTGTGAGATAATTTTTTCAAAAAAAATTCAAAAAAATACTAGCAATAAAAAACTTTAATGTCTATAAAGACTTTCCAGCTCAATTATCCAAATATATCAAATAATTAAATCACAAACCTTTCAATAATTTATTTTCCAAACTCTTTTTCAGCCATTAATCTCTTGGTTTGTTGAGTATTAGTTAAGTTATTATTTTGCGTATTGTTGGTTTTAAAATTTCTATAGCCTTGAAAAAAAAAGATCTAATTTCTAAAAAATACAAAAATTTTTTTTTCGATAAAATAAACCTGATTATCGAAAATAGGTTTTTTAAGCCTATTTCTCTCACTATCATAGCCGTTTTTGTTTTGTTCAAAATTTACCAATATTTAGGTTTTTTTCTAACAAGTAAATTTTTTACGGAGTCACAAAATAAAATTTCAAACTCAATCAAAATTTCTCTTGCTGGAACCCCTTTAAATCTCGATTTTGAAGAAGAGCAAGTTCTTGATTATAAAATCAAAAGCGGGGATACCTTATTAAAAATTCTTGCCGATGTTGGTGCTAATGATCAAGATGTATTCGCGATAATTGGGGCTGTTAAAAAAATAAAGTCTTCACAGAATCTTAGTATTGGATCACAAATTTCTATCACATATCGTTCAATTGATGACGAAGAAAGTACCGATCAAAATGCTAACCGAAAGGTCATAATTTCGAATGTAACAATCCCGCAATCGGTTGAAGAAAATATTGTGATTACCCGTAAAAACGATGGTAATTTCGATGCGCGCGAACTTAAAGTTAAGTTGCTCCGGTATAATTCTCGCTATTTTGGTGTCATAAAAAATGGTTTATATGTTGATGGAGTTGAAGCTGGAATATCCCCAAATGCCATGATGAATATGATAACTTTATATGGTTATGATATTGATTTTCAGCGCGATATTCATAGTGGGGATAAATTTGAGATGCTCGTTGAAAGCTTTTACGATGAAAATGGCAAAAAAGTGCGCGATGGAAATGTTTTGTTTTCATCTCTAACTTTACAAAATAGAAAGATTGAAATTTATATGCATAAAATCACTGATGGCGATAAAACTCGAGTTGAGTATTTTGACGCTAAAGGTAATTCAGTTAAAAAATCGCTTCTAAGAACTCCAATTAACGGTGCCAGAGTTTCTTCGGGTTTCGGAATGAGAAGGCATCCAATTTTAGGTTACTCTAAAATGCATAAGGGAGTTGACTTCGCTGCTCCGATTGGCACGCCAATTTTAGCGGCCGGAAGCGGAACTATTACCTACATGTCCAAAAAAGGTGGTTATGGAAATTATGTTCAAATTAAACATAACCCAGATTATAGTACTGCTTACGGCCATGCGAGTAGATTTAGTAAAAAATTTAGAGTTGGTTCAAAAGTTAAGCAAGGTGATGTGGTGGCTTATGTTGGAAATACCGGAAGATCTACCGGACCACATTTGCATTTTGAGTTGATTTATCGAGGTTCACAGGTTAATCCTTCAAAAGTTAAAGCTACTTCGGGCATTAAATTGATCGGCAAAGAATTAGTTAGATTTGAAGCCTCAAAAAATGAAATTGATCGCTATCGCAGAAATACTCCAAATCAATTCAAAAACACCGTTAATTAATGAAAATAGCCAATATCTTAATTAATTCCGAACAAAAGTCCGAAAATGACCACTCTTCTGAAAGGGATTTTATTGATTATGCGCTCTACCTTACCAAAAGAAATGCCCAAGTTTTATCGGTTTTTGAATGTAATAAATCATATCGCGAAGCAACGATTGAGGCTTCAAGTAGTGTCTTGGAGTTGTCATCTAAAAAATTTCATAATTTTTTAACATTATTTCAATCGTGGCTAAAATTTATTGAATTTTCTCCGCAAGTAGTTTTAAGCCACTCTTCTAAGGCTTTGTTATTCGCGAGATCGGCCCGTATTTTTGCTAAAAAAACATTTGCTATAATTTCGATTTGCAAAGATAACCCAGAAAAATTTATAAAATCCGATTTTATTATAGTTCGAAGTGCAAGCCTTGTTAAAAATTTACTTGATTTGGGCTTTAAGCGGGAAAATATTTTTGTGGTTAATAATTCGATTGAGATTGAGGAAAATTTTCAACCAACTCAAAAATTAGCATTTTCGAAGCCCGTTAAAATTGGTTCTATTGGTTTAATCAATCAAGATAAAAATTTCGATAAAGTACTTCGCGCCATGGTGGTTCTTAGGTCAAGAGGTATCGAGTGTGAATATAAAATTATTGGCTCAGGGGATAGTGAAGACAATTTGAATATGCTCGCTCTTGAGTTGCGTCTTGAAAAAAATTTCAAAATATTAGGCTGGGACGCCGATAAAAAAAATTTTTTCAGCGATATTGATATTTGCGTTATGCCAATTGGTCAGAACTCAAGCTCTGATTATGTTCTTGAGGCTATGCTTTATTTAACCCCAGTTATAGCTTCAAATTCATGGGCGCTTGATGAAATTATTGAGCATAAAATTAATGCAATTCGCATTAACATTGATGATGAAAACCAGATTCCCCACCTAGTTTGTGATGCTATCGAGCAATTGATAAACGATGAGGCTGGGGCCCGACAATATGCCAAGAGGGCTTATGAAAAGGTAGTTGATCATTATTCAAGTGAAGTGGTTTCAAATCGAGTTTATCAGATTTGTAAAAATGCTAGTGAGGTGATTTTATGATTTATTTTTTTTCGAATAATTGACCTTTTGCGTTTTTCTATCGAGTAGGGTTTGTTTTTGTGGTTAATAAATTTTCATATGAAGGATTTTGTAATCCTTCCGATTCTTCTTTAATTGTTGGTAAATGCTTTATTTGATCTTTTTTTCTTTGCCATTTTGCCTTTTGTGATTTGTATTTTTTATCTTGCGATTGTGATTCAACAAATTTTTTTAAAATTTCTTTTTCTTCATCAATTTGTATTTTTTTAATAATTTCTAATATTTCTGGCTCGATTTTTTGTTTGGTTTGAGGCGGTTTGCCATTTCGTTTGATTTCAAGTTTATTTTCATTAATAAAATTTTTAATTTTAATACAAATATCTTTATCCTTCGAAGATCCTTTCATAAATAAAATATTGATTAATTCAAAAATGATGAGTGCTGATAAATTGAACAATAAATTAAATTTTAATTTGCTGTCAAAATTAATATCTAATTAATAAGGTGCCCCATGTCAATCCACCGCCGAGGGCTTCAAGAACTATTAAATCACCTTTTTTTATACGATTGTTTTTAAATGCAAAGTCAAAGGCTAACGGAATTGATGCCGCGGAAGTGTTGGCATGATCTTGAAGGGTGATAATAATTTTTTCGCTCGGAATATTTAATTTGTGGGCTACTGAATTAAGAATGCGTAAATTGGCTTGGTGGGGAATTAAAAGGTCTATATCGCTAGTATCGAGGTTGATTTTTTTAAGAGTTGATAAAACCGAATTGGCCATTTTTTCAACGGCATGTTTAAAAACCTCACGACCCGACATTTCTATAAAACCAGTTTTTTGATTTAAAGACGGACCACCAGAAGTTTTTAAAATATCATTAAGTGTACCATCGGAATGAAGTGATTCGGCGATGATTCCACAATTTTCTTGATGCGTTGATTGTAATAAAATTGCTCCAGCGCCATCTCCAAATAATACGCAAGTGTTGCGATCGCTCCAATCTACAATTTTTGACAAGGTTTCGCTTCCAACAACTAAAGCATTTTTTACGGCACCAGTCTTGATAAAATTGTTGGCAACGCTTAAAGCATAAACAAAACCAGAGCAAACCGCTTGAATATCGAATGCAAAAGCTTTGGTGGCCTGAAGTTTGCTTTGCAAAATGCAGGCTGTTGAGGGAAATGTTAGGTCGGGAGAAGTGGTGGCGACAATAATCATTTCGACTTCAGAAATTTTAATAGGCGCATTTTTAAAAAGGTTTAAGCAAGCTTGATAGGCTAAATCAGAAGTCAATTCGTTTGATTCAGCGATGTGTCTTTGTTTTATTCCGGTGCGTTCAACAATCCACTCATTATTGGTGTCAACAATTTTTGATAAATCATTATTGGTGACAATTTTGGTCGGAAGATGTGAACCCGTTGCAACAATTTGAGCAGAAATGTGCATAACTAATTTGATTCAGATGATGAATTTGTTGAGTTAAGAGCATTGGATATCGCGCTCTCATTTGCTTTTATTTCGGCAATAATTTTGTCATTAATTTGATTTTCAAGAAGCGAGATAGCAACCTTAATGGCATTTGAAAAGCCGATTGAATCAGTGCTTCCATGGCTTTTAACGGCAATCCCATTGAGGCCGACTAGCATTGCGCCATTGTTAAGTCTTGGGTCAATTTTGCGCGTAGCTTTGGTAATCGAATTTGAGGCGAATAAGTAGCCAATTTTTGCCCAAATTGACGACGTAAAACCTTCTTTAACAAGAGAAGTAATAAATTTGGCGGTTCCTTCGATAGTTTTTAGTGTGATATTTCCTGTAAAACCATCTGTAACTACCACGTCGACCGTTCCTTTGGCGATGTCATCTCCTTCAACATATCCATAAAAATCATTTTTGAGATCGCTATTTTTAAGAATATTGGCAACATTTTTAACATGCTCGTGACCTTTAAGCTCTTCTGAACCAACATTAAGGATGCCAATTTTAGGATTTTCAATTTTAAGTGCTGATTTAGCAAAGGCCCGCCCCATTACGGCAAATTGAAATAACACCGCTGAGTCGCATTCAATGTTGGCCCCCATGTCAAGAAAAACAGTACCTTTATTTTTTTTGTTTGGAATTGAGGTAACGATTGCTGGTCTGTCAATTAAGGGTAGCGGTCTGAGAACAACTTTGGCGATTGCCATCAAAGCACCAGTATTTCCGGCAGATATTATTGCTTGGGCTTTACCATCTTTAACCGCATCAATCGCTAATCTCATACTTGATTTTGTAAGTTTTCTAAGAGCGTTTGAAGGTTTTTCATCGGCGGGAACTTCTTCGTCGGTGTGGATTAAGTTAAATCGACCCTTTAAGTACCGACAATGATTAATAATTGGGAGAATTTTTTTGGAATTGCCAAACAACAAAAATTGTACTTCAAAATTATTTGAAGCAATAATATCGGCCCCCTCAATAACAACTTGAGGAGCCCTATCACCGCCCATACAATCGAGTGCAATTACTAAATTTGATGTCACGATTCGCTAATCTTGTGGAGTTTTTTTAACTTTTTTTTGGATAATTTGTCTGCCTTTGTATTTTCCATCGGAACCAATGTGATGCGATAACTTTGGATCGCCAGATTCTTTGTCAATTACTACATTTGGAAAATTGGCATCGAATGTGCCATTACTTCCTCTTCTCATTGAGCTTCGAGAGTGCGATTTTTTCTTTTTAGGAACTGCCATGGTTTAGAAAATAAAAATTTAAAATGGG
>RFYG01000082.1 GCA_009925685.1 Pseudomonadota bacterium | reverse complement strand
GTTTGAACTTTACGCATAAGCTTCTCGCCACTCAAAATTGCTTTCTCGGCTTTTTCGTTGTAGCCAGCAATATTGCGAACCGCAAAACTTGACATTAAGCGGTATCTCTCTTCCATTTCAGCAACCACCCACTTTAGAGCAATAACGGCCTTTCCGGGTTCGGTAACAACTGGCGATAAAAGGTGTGGAATTCCATCATAGATTGATAATTCAAGCATCTTTGGATCAATCATGATGAATTTACATTCATCGGGGCGCAGTTTAAAAAGAAGCGATAAAATCATTACGTTGAGTCCAACAGACTTGCCTGAACCAGTTGTTCCCGCAATCAAAAGATGTGGCATTTTTGCCAAATCGGCCACCATAATTTCACCACCGATATCTTTACCTAAGATCATTGGTAAAAAATGCTGTGAAAATTTGTAATCTTTCGATTCCAACATCTCTCTTAAAAAAATCATTTCGCGCTTAGGGTTTGGGAGCTCAATACCAATTGATGTTTTGCCAGAAACAACCGCAATTCTTGCCGAGACGGCGCTCATTGAACGCGCAATATCATCAGATAAAGAAATAACTCGTGAAGCTTTTGTTCCGGCTTCAGGCTCGAATTCATGCAATGTGATTACTGGACCGACTTTTGCTCCAACGGAAAAACCCCTAACCCCAAAGTCATCAAGTACTTTAAGAAGCATTTTTGACTGATTTTCGACCAACTCTTTGGGAATTTTTTTATCCTTATTTTCGGCAGAGCGATCAGTGAGTAAATCAGAGGTTGGTAAAAAATATGAACTATTGCGTTTTTTAGGTTTTTTGATTTTGCTAGTTTTAAGCTGAGCTTTTAGATTTTCTTTTTGGTTTTTCTCAATATTTTTTATGTCTTCTATTTCATCATCATCAGGTGTTTCAGTATCAAATACCTCGGCGTCTTGAATAATTATTTCATTATTTGATTGGGAATTTCGCTGAATTAAAAAGTTTTTAGTTTCTGGTAAAATATATTTTTCAAATAAAAATCTTATCCATGCAAAGCTATATCGAAAAAAATAAACCCAATCCTTAAAACTCACTTCTACAATTATCGAAAACAACAAAATTGCTGAAAATAAGCTTATAAAAAAAAGAATATATTTGGGGATTTGCTGAAATTTATAAACCAGAAAAGTACCGTTTACACCCCCTAAAGAGCTAAATTTCCACCACTCTGGCTTAGGAATAAGTGCGAAAAGTAATGAAAAAGCTAAAATACAAATTGGGATAATAATTAGTTTTCCAAGAAAATATTCTATGCCATTAATATCGATTAATTGGAGTCCTAAACTAAATATAAAAATTACCAAAATAAAAGAGCTCAAACCAATTAATTGATATGATAAGTCAGCTATTCTAGCGCCCGTAACTCCTCCAAAATTCTTAACATCGTTAGCTGTTGAAAATGTATTAAATGATGGATCATCGATATTAAATGTGATTAATATCAAAGCTAAATAAAGAGCGCCAACGATAACAAAAATTCCTGATAATCTTCTAAAAAGCTGTAGAATTAGAGTTAAAATTTTATTCATTTTTAATTTACAAATTGCGGGAAGTTATTTTTGTTATCAATAATATCGCTATTCTTGAAATCTTTTTCACCATTTTGCTGTTTAATATAAACCGGCGGAACTTTAAAAGATGAATCTTTGGATTGATTATTATCATTGGTAAAATTGGCATTATTTTCAACTGAATTATTTGCATTAAGTTGATTATTGGAATCTAAAATTTCATTAGTTTTATTTATTAAATTTTGGATTGGGGATTGAGTTTTTTGTTGAGAATTATCAAGATCGGAATTTTGGGAATTATCGTCAATAGGCTTAAGAACTATTGGATTGTTGAAGGAATTTTTATTATCTGAAGGCAAAGAGCTATCAGATTCTGGATTGAGATTTTTATCATCTATAAATTCTGAGATTGGTTGAATTATTTTGATGTTATTAATATCCTCAAGCTGTTTTTTAAGTTTATCAATTCTAGACTGATCTACACTCCCAGATTTTTCAAGAGCAACGAGTTCATCTTGATATTTTTTTTGAATAGCCAAAATTTTATCATTTCTTTTTTTGATTATATCATTGTAAACAAGCGTTCGATTTGTGCTTTTGAAAGTGTTTGGTGGTAACTCTCTTTTTCGTTGATCGTAAAATGGATCTCGATAATTCGGATCCGCTCCAAATATTCCAGCTAATTTATTGGTATATTCGGTTTGAAATTTTTTAGCCCTCTTGAGTCTTTTAATTTTCATATCTTGAAGAATTTTTTCTTCTTCCGCGGTTTCTTGAAGATAAATTTTTCTATAATCTTCAATTTCAATGCATTTATCTTCAAACAAACATCGGTTCTTTCCGCAATCGCAACTATAAATTATTCCGTTTGAGCAATAAGGATATTTTTGAAATTTATATTCGCATTTATCAAGGTGGTTGGTCTAACAATATCTGCAAATGAGTTTTGTACAAAAAAAATCAACATCAATAAAGTGAATGTATAACAACAAAAACCATCATAAATTATGATATTATTTTTAGATGAATATAAACTCACAAGAAATGTTAATTTTAGGTGTTTGATGGGAAATTTTATTAAGAAATATTTAATAATTGTTCTAATTGTGCAACTACTTTGTCGGCCATTTCAGAACATGAAACAATTTTTTGATTTGTTTGCGAAATATCTGCTGTTCTAGTACCGGAGGCCAAAACCAACTCAACCGCTTGATCGAGTTTATCGGCTTCAGTCAAATATCCGAATGAATATCGAAGCATCATCGAAAAACTAAGAATAGTTGCCAATGGATTTGCAATATTTTTGCCAGCAATATCTGGAGCCGATCCATGAACTGGTTCATATAAAGCATATTGCTTACCATTGTTCAATTTCTCGCCAAGTGAAGCCGATGGTAACATACCGAGTGAGCCAGTGAGCATTGATGCGGTATCGGAAAGTATATCTCCAAACATATTACCGGTGACAATAACATCAAACTGCTTTGGATTTCGAACCAATTGCATAGAGGCATTATCAACGTAAATATGAGATAAATCGACATCGGGATAATCTTTTTGACCTATTTGCGAGACAACTTCACGCCACATTTCGGTTGTTTCAATGACATTAGCTTTATCCACCGAACAAAGTTTTTTATTTCGAACTTTTGCAAGTTCAAACGATACTTTGGCAATTCTTTCGACTTCTTTAGAATTGTAGGTCATTGTATTAACTCCTTGCTTTGAGCCATCTTCAAGAGTTCTTACATATCGTGGTTCACCAAAATATAAATCTCCCGTAAGCTCTCTAACTATCATAATATCAAGCCCCTCAACTATCTCGCGCTTAAGTGTTGAACTATCAGCTAGAGCGTTAAAAACTTTGGCTGGACGAAGGTTGGCAAATAAACCAAGTTCTTTGCGGATACCAAGCAAACCTCTTTCGGGACGATATTTATAATCAAGCGCTTCCCACTTTGGACCCCCAACCGCGCCCAACAAAGTTGCATCAGCAATTTTGGCGAGCTCAAGAGTTTCAGAAGGAAACGGTGTACCGGTTTTATCATATGCAATTCCACCAAGAAGTGCATTTTCAGTTTCAAATTTTTTGTCAGTATTTTTGTTGAAAAAATCAATAATTTTTTTGGTTTGAGAAACAACCTCAGGACCAATTCCATCGCCTTCGATAAGTAATATTTTTTTCATATTTTTGTTTAAGATAAATAAGAATTAAGTTCTAAAAAAAGCTTGTCAAATAGTTCAACATTTTTGGAGTTTAACCATTTGTTTTGAAGTTCATTATAAGAAAAATAATCAGCTCCAGAAAATGGTGATGAATACCAAATTTTTTGATTACCAGAGTTGCGATTTACGATAAATGTTTTTTTATTTTTGTTAATAATAATTTTTAAAATACCATCAAGATATTCAAGCTCTAGATTTGAATTAATATCGAGATTTTCGATTTTATCTGATAAATCTTGCAAGCATTCTTCGCATAGTTGATAAAAATTCATAATCACTACGGATAAAGTTGATTAACAATCCAGCCATCTTGGAATTTTTCATAAAGATGTCTTTGATGAATCCTAAAATCTCCCTCTTGCCAAAACTCAATAGAATATGGAACCACTCGATAACCAGACCAAAAATTTGGTCTGGGAATATCTTGATTTTGAAATTTCTGTTTTATCGCATCAATACGATCCATGAATTCTTGCCAATTATTCATTTTTTGCGATTGTTTTGACGCCCAAGCTCCAATCCTGCTCTCTGGCTTTCTGGTGGAAAAGTACTCATCCGCTTCAAGGTCGGAGACTTTTTCAATTTGCCCCTCAATTCTAATTTGCTTATGAAGAGCCCCCCAATAGAAACAAAGAGCAACAAATTGATTATTGTTTAACTCATGAGCTTTACGGCTATTTAGATTGGTAAAAAAACAAAAACCTCTTTCATCGAATTTTTTTAACAATACCATTCTTGAGGAAGGTTTGTTATCGGGTCCAACGGTTGCAAGGCACATGGCGGTTGGTTCGATTATTTGTTGATTTTGATTGGCTTTTTCAAACCAGTCCTTGAACAATAAAAAAGGTGCGGAATAATTTATTTTAGAATCAATTTTCATAACTTAAGGGACTATATAATGAAGCCAATATTTAAAATATTGATCAGGATTTTGATGCTTATAACTATAGGTTTAATCTATAATAATTATAGAAATAATCAATGCATTAAAACTCAAAAATGCCAACCAATTTTTATATCAAATTATTTTTCTTATAAAAAAAATTATAAATTTGATGGGTATCTATATTTCAAAATTATTGATAATTCTTTTAATGTTAACGTAATTTTCGATAACGAATTTAACCTTAATCATCAAAAAACTATTGAATTATCCCAGCCAAAATCCGATAGAATTTTAAATGAATCTCAAAAAAAATATAACGACAATAATATTGAATTAAAGCTTGATTTTCTTGGTATTAATAAAGTTAATGTCAAAAAACTTACAATTCAAAATACCTCAAAATATTCAATTACCATTAAGCCCAAAATGATTTTTAATCCACCAAATTTAGTTAATCGCATTAAAATTTATAATTGCTTCTGCAATTCACCCATAAGATTAAAACCTTTTGAATCAGAAGATTTGTTTGTTTATTTTAGTGTTAAAGAAGATTTGGCTGGAAGTATAATTTTCTCATTTGATGAAAAAAATTAGACGAAATCAAGATCTAATTATTTGAATATTTGGCGAAATATTGATTAGAAATGAGGATGTAAATTTTTAAAAATTTGATTGGGGATTTAGTGATTTTGGTATTTTTAACATCGGGAGCCACCACCACGCAAACCCAGCGTGTGTATTCATATTCGCTGTTAAAGCTTTTATATTCTGATACACTCCCGACCCTCAAATTATCCACTATAAATTTTATCGTTGCAAGTATTTTTTGTAAAAATATCCGAAGTTAATTGAAGATATTTTTTCTATTAAAAAAAAATTAAAAAAAATTTTATTTCGATTTTAATGCGTTTTCGAGTATTTTATT
>RFYG01000081.1 GCA_009925685.1 Pseudomonadota bacterium | reverse complement strand
TTTGATAAATTATTTGTTATTAAGAGTGATTAAAAAATTAATTTTATTTTAAGAAATATTAATTTTTTGCAAGTTTTTTTTAGTGTTGGTTGTATATAAAATTGAAGCTAGTTTTTAATTTTTTGTAATTTATTATGAAGCTATAAACGGTCGTTTTATTAATTCTAATTATCCAAAATCTATGTCAATTAACAAAGTAATATTAGTTGGAAATTTGGGGCAAGATCCCGAAGTTCGTTCAACTCAAGATGGTCGTGAAATTGCTAACTTTTCACTCGCTACATCAGAAAGCTGGAAAGACAAAAACACTGGTGAAAAAAAAGATAAAACCGAATGGCATCGAGTGGTAATTTTTTCACAAGGTTTGGTTGGAATAGCAAAAAATTATTTAAAAAAAGGAACTAAGGTTTACCTAGAAGGATCGCTTCAGACTCGCAAATGGACCGACAATCAGGGTGTTGAAAAATATACTACTGAGATAGTTTTGCAAAATTATAATTCAACTTTGCAAATTCTTGATTCTCGCGATCGTTCAAGCGGTGGTTCAACAGATTCATATTCTGGCGGAAATAATTATAACAATAATTCGAGTAATTCTGGTCAAAAAAATAATGATGTGGTGATTGAAGAAAATGATGATGAAATTCCGTTTTAATTTTTAGGTTTTAATAGCATTTCCTTAATAATTTTTTAATTTGTTATTTGGCTTGGTTTATAAATTATTCATCTAAATATCTAATCGCTAAAATTTATTTTCTGCATGGTAAAAATATCTATTAATGGCAATAGCCACGAGGTTCCACACGGTATAACAATAATACAAGCTTGCGAATTGGCGGGTATCGAAATTCCAAGGTTTTGTTATCACGAAAGATTGGCTATTGCCGGAAATTGTCGGATGTGTTTGGTCGAAGTGGCCGGAGGTCCGCCAAAGCCTGTGGCTTCTTGTGCTATGCCTGTTAATGAAAATATGCAGATTTTCACTGATACACCGATGGTAAAAAAAGCTCGCGAAGGAGTGATGGAATTTTTATTGGCGAATCATCCGCTTGATTGTCCAATTTGCGATCAAGCCGGTGAGTGTGATTTGCAAGATCAAGCTTATCAATATGGCAAAGGTGAGGGCGAATATCATGAACATAAAAGATCGGTAACTGATAAAAATATGGGGGTTTTGATTAAAACTCAAATGACCCGATGTATTCATTGTACTCGGTGTGTAAGATTTATTGAAGATGTTGCTGGAACTACTGAAATTGGGGCTGTGAATCGTGGCGAAGGAATGGAGATCACTACTTATCTTGAGAAAAATATTAAATCAGAATTATCGGGAAATGTTATTGATTTATGCCCGGTTGGCGCCTTAACCTCTAAGCCTTATGCCTTTAAAGCTCGTAGTTGGGAACTAAAAAAGACCGAAACAATTGACATTATGGATGCCGTTGGAAGCAATATTCGTATTGACTCTCGAGGTCTCGAAATCATGCGTATATTACCGCGTTTAAACGAAGATATTAATGAAGAATGGATTTCCGACAAAGCGCGATTTTGTTACGATGGATTCAAATATCAAAGACTTGATAAGCCATATTTAAAAATCGACGGCAAATATCAAGCTGTTAGCTTTGAAGAATGTTATGACAAAATTGCCGAACTGGTCAAAAATATTTCTCCCGACGAAATAGGCGCTTTAACTGGCAATCTTTCATCGCTTGACGATATTTTTGCGGTTAAAAAATTAATGCAAAATTTGGGCTCGCAAAATTTTGATTGTCGCCTAAATGAGCAAAAATTTGATGGTCAAATCAAAGGCGATTATTTGTTTAATACTTCCATTGCTAAAATTGATGAAGCGGAAAGTTGTTTGTTTGTTGGCGTTAATGCTCGCAAAGACGCTCCGATTTTAAACGCCCGAATTCGCAAAAGATTTTTAACTAAAAAACTAAAAATCGCTTCGGTTGGCGATGCTGGAGACTTAACCTACAAATATCAGAATTTAGGCGACGATTTAAATATTTTACAAGAAATTCTAGACGGTAAAAATTCTTACTGCGAAATTCTAAAAAATGCCAAAAATAATATGATAATTTTAGGCGAGGATGTTGTTGCCAGAAAGGACGGTGCCGAAATTTTAAAATTATGCAAAGCTATCGCAAAAAAATATAATTTAGTTCGCGATGATTGGAATGGCTTTAATTTTTTAGCAAGAAATAGTGGTTTAATAAACGGATTAGAGCTTGGTTTTATTACAAAAAATGGTGTCAAAGAAATTTTAAATAAAGCAGAAAATGGTGATTTAAAATTATTATTTTTGCACGGTGTTGATGATGAAATTGATTTTGCAAAATTACAAAATTGTTTTGTAATTTATATCGGAACCAATGGCGATAAGGCTGTAAAAATTGCTGATATAATTTTACCCGCTTCAAACTATGCCGAGAAAGATGCTTTTTACATCAATTTAGAGGGCAGAATTCAAAATACTCGAAGAGCGGTATTTGCTCCAAATTTGGCAAAAATCGATGCCAATATTATATGTGAAATCGCCAACAAACTTAACTTAAATCTAGGTTTTAACAATCACGAACAATTGTTGGAAGTTCTTGAATCTGAATATAAAATTTTGTCAAAACTCAATCAATTGCCATCAATTAATCAAAAAATTTTAGAAGCTTTAGATGATAATTTTACCAATTCAATTGCCAATGAAGATAAAATTTCGATTCGCAATTACGATTATTACTTAACTAATTCTATCGCGAGATCGTCACGAATTTTGAACAAGTGTAGCGCTGAAAATATATAAATTTTTGCCTCTAATTTCGTTCTAAAAACTGACTTGCAATTGAATTTGTTTATTTTATGATTCGCGCTTCCTCAACCGTCTATAAGCAAAATTTATTTTAAAAAATGATCAAAATTCGTCTATCTCGTGGAGGCAGAACAAATCTTCCATATTACCGCATTCTTGCAACAAATAGCACTTCTCCTCGCGATTCTAAATTTTTAGAAAAGCTTGGAACCTATAATCCACTTCTTGGCGATTCCGATGAAAAGCGCGTTACTATCAACAAAGAAAGAGCAGAATATTGGCTTTCAGTTGGCGCGCAACCCTCGGAAAAAGTTGCTAAATTTCTAATAAATCTTGGAGTTAAGGGTGCTGAAAAATATAAACCAAACTTTAAACCAAAAACCAAGGGTTCCAATCTCAAGAAAAAGGCCCAAGAAAAACTAGCCAAAGATCTCGAAGCTCAAAAATCTCAAGAAGAAGCTTCAGCATAAAATACTTATTAATATCTTATTACCTTACCAAAGGCTGGATTTTTCAATAAAATCCAGCCCTTATTTTTGTTCGCTTTTAAAAACCCACAATTCAAAACCATCACTAGCTCAGGGTTGTAAATCTAAAATTTATTTCTAACTTGTTTTTGAAAAATCTTATTAAAATTCGATCTATTGATGAAAAAAATCCTTGTCGCCACCAACAACAAAGGCAAATTTAATGAAATTTCTGAATTGCTAAACAGGCTTGATATTCAGGCTTTATCAGCTTTTGAATATAATTTATCCGAACCCCAAGAAACCTCCCCAACTTTCGCTGGAAATGCTTTAATTAAAGCCCAATTTTATGGCAAAATGACCAATCAAATTGCTTTGTCCGATGATTCGGGTTTGTGTGTTGATGATTTAGATGGCATTCCCGGAGTTCATTCGGCGCGCTTTGCTTATAATAACGGACAAAAAGATTTTAATTGGGCCTTTAAAAAAATTTTTGATGAATTGGCGCGCAAAAAAATTTTTTCAGATAACAAGCCTTCAGCTCATTTTATTTGTAATTTATGTTTATTTAATCCGAAAAACGATTTTGCTATAAATTTTGAGGGGCGCGTCGATGGCCATTTGACTTATCCGCCAAGGGGAGTTAACGGTTTTGGCTACGATCCAATTTTTATCAAAAATAATTTTTCGCAAACTTTTGGCGAAATTAGTGCTGATCAAAAACATTCAATTTCTCATCGTTTTTTGGCGTTTTTACAACTTGAAAATTGGTTGAAAAAAAACT
Organism: Pseudomonadota bacterium; assembly: GCA_009925685.1. Taxonomy (GTDB): domain Bacteria; phylum Pseudomonadota; class Alphaproteobacteria; order Rickettsiales; family UBA1997; genus CAILUF01. The sequence continues at coordinate 1,518 of RFYG01000081.1, read as the reverse complement.
ATAGTTTTTTTGACTAATTCTTAGTCATCGAAATCAAAAATTCCCATTTTTTTAAAAAATTCTTCAAAAAAATTATTATAAATTTATGAGCAAAAGAGATTATTATGAAGTGCTTGGAGTTAGCAAAAAAGCCAGTGCAGAAGATATTAAAAAAGCATACCGAAAATTAGCGATGCAATATCACCCAGATCGCAATCCGGGTGATAAAGAAGCCGAAAAAAAATTTAAAGAAGCTACCGAAGCTTATGAGGTGCTAAAAGATGACGATAAACGCGCCGGTTACGATCGCTTTGGTCATCAAGAGCAAGGATTTGGTGGGGGCTATTCGTCACGAGGCGGTGGCGCTGGTTTTGATGGTTTTGATTTTAATGATATTTTTAGTAACTTTGGTGATTTTTTTGGGGGCAATGGAGCTGAGCAAAGAACGCGCAAAAAAGCTTCGGCTCAAAGAGGCTCAGATGTTCGTTATAATCTCGAAATCTCACTCGAAGAAGCTTTTGCTGGTTGTTCTGAAAATATTACTTTTACCATTCCTTCAAATTGCGATTCATGCGGAGGAACTGGATCAAGCGACAAATCTAAACCTACTTCTTGCCCAACATGTGGGGGGTCGGGCGCAATTCGTGTTCAACAAGGCTTCTTCATAGTTGAAAAAACTTGTCATACATGTGCAGGAACCGGTGAGGTCATTAAAAATCCATGTAAAAAGTGCCATGGTCATGGTCGAATTAATAAAGAGCGAACTTTAACTGCAAAAATTCCTGCCGGTGTTGAAGAGGGTAATCGCATTCGTTTTGCGGGGCAGGGTGAGGCCGGCCTTAGAGGAGCTCAAGCTGGGGATTTATATGTTTATGTAGCTATTAGAAAACACCAATTTTTTGTTAGAAAAGACGAAGATATTCATTTTGAAATGCCTCTGAGGGTTACAACAGCTTGCTTGGGTGGCTCCATTGAAATTCCAACAATTGACGGCTCGAAAGTTAAATTACAAATTCCCGAAGGTTCTCAAAATGGCGATATTTTGCGTCTAAAATCCAAAGGCATGAGTGTTGTAAACTCTGGCGGTAGAAGGGGTGATATGTTTGTTAAGTTGAATATTGAAGTACCTGTTAAGTTATCTTCAGAAGAAAAAGATTTGTTACAAAAGCTTGATAAAATCATGGGCAACAAAGCTTCAAGCAATCCTAAATCAGAAAGTTTTTTTAGAAAAGTCGGCGATTTTTTTAAATAATCAATTATCTGACCAAAGAAATTAGTTTAAAAAGTTTTAAATTTTTTCTTTTTCGGGAAGCGTTTTGATAATCTTAAATTTTTGGTCTTAAGGCTTAGTCACAACCAAGTTTTAATTGACTAAAATTAGTCATTCGACTAAATTTCTATTTTGAGTTTAACCATTTTTTATATACTTTTATAGCATCTCTCATATCTTCAGTTTGATTTGCATGATAAGTAGCTCTATTAATCATTGTATTAACTACTCTTAACTGGTAATCAAATACTTTAGGAGTAACAGATCCA
>RFYG01000009.1 GCA_009925685.1 Pseudomonadota bacterium | reverse complement strand
AAAACTAAGAATAAAAAATAAAATTTACCACAAACCCTCAAGTTGAATTGAAGATTTAATATCAGCCTTTCTTTAGAAGGACCCTAATTTTAAATTCCTTTAATATTCCAAGTAAAATCAGGCTTTGGAACTTCAAAAATTTCTAAATAGCTGTTTATTATTTTGATGTGTGGGAGGGGCGCAATGTTAAAGTCCCAAAATTATAAACTTTAAACTTAAATTTATTGTTCTTCACGAATTTCGGCCTCATACATTTTTTGATAAAGGCCTTTCAGACCAATTAAATCATGATGCGATCCGGATTCGGCAATTTCCCCATCTTTCAAAAAAATTATGGTATCGGCATTGATAATCGATGACAGCTTGTGAGCTATAATTATAACGGTTTTGTCTTGACCAAATTCTTCAATGGCTTGATTGACATATTTTTCATTTTGATTGTCGAGAGCTGAAGTTGCTTCATCCAGCAATAAAATTGGGGAATTTTTTATGATAGCCCGCGCAATGGCGATTCTTTGTCTCTCGCCACCCGATAATTTTATACCTTTTTCGCCAACAAAGCTATTTAAGCCATCGGGTAAGTTTTTGATAAAATGTAGGGCGGAGTTTTGTTCAATTATTTTTTCGATTTGTTGATTAGTTATCGAGTTGTTAGCGCAAATCTTCGAGTGATAAACTACGTATATCTTGCGAGTTAAGATTGATTGCACCGGCATCAACATCATAAAAACGCAATAATAATTGTAAAATTGTACTTTTGCCCGATCCACTTGAGCCAACAATGGCAATTCGTTGTCCACTCTTGATACTCAGATTAAAATTGTGCAAAATTTTTGAATCTTTGCGACTTGGATAAGCAAACGAAACATTGTTGAAATTTATGGTGATATTTTTGTTTTCGATAAATTGTTGGCAATTGGAACTTTGCTTGACGGGTGAGGATATTTCAAGAAGCTCGAAAATTCTTTCAACCGAGGCACTGGCGCTCTGCAATTGACCCGCAATTTGACTCAAAGCCACTAATGATGTCGCGGAAATAATCGAATAAAATAAAAAAGACGACAATTCGCCGGAGCTCATTTTGCCGTTCAAAACATCGTGCCCGCCAATTAAAATTATTATCGCAATTGAACCAAAGGCGAGACTTATAACCATTGCAACCATCAAAGATTTTATGCGCGTTTTTTCAATAACAAATTTTAATGAACCATCGACGAAATTATTAAAATTTTTTACTTCTTTATCTTCGCATAAATAAGATTGAATGGTTTTGATGCCATTAATCGACTCTTCGATATGCGACGAAACCAGTGATAAAGAGTTTTGGGATTGATGAGTAAGATTTTTAACGAGGCGACCTAAAATAAAAATAGGCATGATAGCAATAATTATGAGCAATAGCGAAATTAGGCTAAGCTTTGGACTCGTAAAAAACAAAAAGCACAAACCACCAAAAAACAAAATTAGGTTTCTAAGTAAAAAAGAAATAGTATTGCTAAGCGTTGAATAGAGTATGTTGGTGTCAAGAGTTAGGCGCGAGACCACATCTCCGGCCTTGGTTATTTCAAAAAATTCCGCCGAAACTCTGATAACATGTTCATAAACTCGCTTTCTGAGATCGGCGATAACTTTTTCGGAGGCGGTGTTAATTAAAAATGAACGATAATAGCCGGCGACAGCCATGATTGCTACCGCCAGAATAAATATCAACAGCACCAAATTAAGCGAAAATTGACTATTTTTGGCAAATCCAAAATCAATTAAATATTTTATTGCTTTGCCAAAGAACAACACCATCAAGGCTGTAATCATCAATGCAAGGAAGGCAAAAAGCACTTCTCTTTTGTAAGGCGCGAAATATGGAACCAGCCTAAATAATTTGCGCAATTCGAGCTTTTTGGATGCGTTTTTTTTGACAGAATTACGCTCTATGAGTTTTTTTGAAGGAGCTTTTAAAAACAACTTAATCATTTTTTAAAGATGAATGCGAGCCATCGCAAAAAATACCGTTTTTGGAGTGTTTACAACCACAGAAATAGACGGTTTTATTTTCGTCGGCAATATAAGATACCGACTTCATAATGCTGGAACCATCGGAATTTTTGTAGGCTTTGTGGGCGCCATCACAAAAAGGTTGGATTTTCGATAAACCGCACGAACACCATGAATATTTTTTGCCGGCTTCGACATCAATTTTATAGGGCTGTTTTTGGACAATTTTTGGTAAAATATTTTCTGACATTTGGAAGGTTATAAGGTTTTTTCAATTTCATCGATATTTTTAACATCAATACCAAGTTGTTGCGCTTTATCAAAAAATTGTAACTCCTTTAGAAGCCTTATTTCACTTCGCGACGGCACAATAATTGAAATTTTGTGAGACTTATAATTTAAACCTAAAGATTCTAATAAGCTATTTATAATCTCGTAATACTTATTGTTAGATAATAAAACTAAGTATCTTTTAAATTTGTTAGCAAAATTTTCATCAGCGGATTTGTCATCTCTAGATTTATTGGCGTAATATTCAAAAATGTGATTAGTCGCTTTAAAATCAAGCAGATAAAGGGTTTGGTTCTTAACCAAAGCAATCTCTGAGAGTAAAAATTTTGATTTAGATTCGTCAAAACTTTGGGAAGTAAAAAACTCTTTTCCAAGGCTAAGGCCTTTATTTTTAATTAAATCAATTGCGTCAATAACGGCATTTTTCGCCACTTCACTTTGAGTGGTCAAAAAAAGTTCGGCAAAATCGACTTCGTCCTTTTTTTTGGGGGCATATGATTGGGCCGAACTTAATTGCGATGAATTAAATTTAGCAACAAATTCGGCGACGTTTTGATTGATTTTTGCCATTAATTTTTGATTTTCTAGCGACTCTTTTTTGTAATTTGTGGTAATTTTTTCATAGAGATCTTTGCCCAGATTTTTAGCAGTTTCATGAGTATCGTTAACAATATTCATGATGGCGTTGGTGATTTCATTATGAACAACCTCGTAATCAGTATTTTTTTGATTAAGAATTTCGAATTTTTTCTCAATTTCTGAACGCAATTCAATTTCTTTTTCTTTTTCTTGGCGAACTTTGCCGATTTCAATCAATAAGGCCTCGACCCTATCTTGATAACTCTTAACCGAGCTCAAAAGTTTGGCATCAAAATTTCTAAGCTCAACACTTTGCGAGTCGCTCTTGGCCCTAAGTTCTTTGATTTCTTTGGCTGAGTTAATTCTGAAATGAGTATAACGAAAATAAATATAGATCATCATAATCGCTAAACCAATATTGCTGATGATAATATAAACCATATTTTTGGGGAGATTTGTTATATTTTGAGATTGTCGATCAGCCTAATTCCCTCAAGATAAACCGCAATAAATATCCTGCCAGAATTTGAAGATTTTATGCTATTATCCAATTCAAGATTATGTTCATTGCGGATTTCAAGATAATCGATTTCAAAACCATTTTTTATTAATTGCGTTTTTTGAAAATCAATTGAAGCGGGGTTAGATTTAATTTCATTAAGAACTTTATAAATCATCGAAGCTTTTTTTAGACCATCTAAACTAAGCCTTTGATTGCGCGATGACATTGCCAAACCACTTACTTCTCGATGGGTTGGCAAGCCGAATATTTTAATGTTAAAATTCAAATCAACGACCAATTTTTTTATAATCAACAATTGTTGAAAATCTTTTTCTCCAAAAAAAGCTTGGTGAGGTTGAACAATATTAAAAAGTTTCGTAACCACTAACGCAACGCCGTCAAAATGCCCAACTCTGGTCTTGGCGCACAAGCAATCGATAAAACTACTAGGAATAATTTTAAACGAACAATTAGTTGGATAGATTTCATCATCGCAGGGAATAAAAATTGCATCTACACCAATATTTTCAAGCTTGTTAATATCATCATCAAAATGGCGAGGATATTTTTGATAATCACTTAAATCGTTAAATTGCGCTTTGTTAACAAAAATGCTGACAATAACAATATCGGAGAATTTTTGCGCTTCGCTAATCAATGACAAATGGCCGTCATGAAGGGCCCCCATCGTTGGCACAAATGCGATTTTTTGATTACGCTCTTTACAAGAATCGACGAAATCACGGATATCGGTAATTTTTTTAAAAACGTTGGTTTTTGTCATATTTTTTTAGCAAATTCAAGAATGCGAATGATACCATTTAAATCTTTCTTCGAATCAAGAAATTTAATACCTCGAGACTCAAATATTTTTATTACATCATTATGCTGATTATGGCCTATCTCAAGAAAAATACTGCCTGATATTTTTAAAAATTGCGCACAATTATCGGCAATTTTACGGTAAAATTCTAAACCATCAAATCCGCCATCTAGAGCAATTCTTGGTTCATAAATTTTAACCTCATCTTGCAGTTTTTCAATTTCACTCGATGGAATATAGGGCGGATTGGATATAATAATATCAAATAAACAATCTTTTTGGAGGTTTGAAAAAATATCGGATTGAATGAAAGAAATTCGCGACTCAACATCATTAGTTTGGGCATTTTTTTGAGCAATTTTAAGAGCTGTTTCAGAAATATCTAATCCGATTCCTAACCAATTTTTATATAATTTTAACAACGATATTATTAAACAACCTGACCCTACCCCAACCTCACAAATTCTGAGTCGCTCTTGGCGATTTTGATATTTATCCGAAAGTAATTCAATCAAAGTCTCTGAATCCGGTCGCGGATCTAATACAGAGTTATCGATAAAAAAATTATTACCAAAAAACTCACGATGATTTGTTAGGTGCGAAAGAGGAACCCGAGTGGCTCTGAGATTGATGCTGTTAAGATATTCTTGATATTGGTTGGACGTTAAATCAAGTTGCGAATATTTGAGTATTATATCTTGAGAATCGCAATTAAGTATCTTTGCCAACATAATTCGGGCATCTAAAAAAGGAGAAGCGATCGAATTCTTTTTAAGGATTTCGACCGCTTCTAAAAAAGCTCTTTCAACCTTCACGGGGTTCAATTATCTCAATAGACTAAAATTTACCAATAATCTCTCTAACCGAAACCTCATTTACAAGGAATTCAAGATTTTTTTCGCGTCTAACATCAAACTGAGCAATCTCATCCTTGGTTACAGAGTTTTTGGAGGCAATTTCGGTAGCTACGGCGACAATTCTTTCCGAAACATTTGCCAAAAATAAGTCGTAGTTTGCAGGGTTGTTAGTTTGCACTTGATCAACCGAAACATCTGACGCAACTGGAGTGCTTGGAGATTTTTTTGACTCCGAAAGTTGTTTAAATTGTTTTTTGAGTTGTTCTAACAAATTTACAACTTTCTCAATTTTAATGGTAATTCCACCAGATGGATAATTATCATCCGAAGAGCTATTCACATTGCCAGTAATATTGATTTTGTAGAGCGGATTCGAGAATTCTACATTATCAATTTTAACATTTTGAACAAATTGCACTGGTAACTCTTGTATCTGAGTTGGATCTGATGGCTCAGGCTGGTCTTGTTTAATTGAAGGGGTTAGAGTTATTGTTGCTTCGATAACCACGTTACTTTTTATAATACTGGTGTCTGAAATTGCATCAGGAGTTTGATTAATAGCCTGTGGGGCATTTGGATCAACCGATGGCTGAGGTTGGGCTTGAGCTTGGGCATTAGCTTGAGCTTGATCTGCCATTGCCATAGCTTGCTTAACAGCTTCTTCGCCATTTTGAGCAGGGAGAGCATTTGGAGCTTGAGCTGTGTTTGGAGCTTGAGCTGGATCGTTTTGAACATCTGGAGCGTTTGGAACATTGTTAACTTGAGCACCATTTTCTGGATTAACTTGGTTTGGAGCAGGAATTTGACTTGGATCAACCAATGGGGAAACCTGAACTGAGGCATTTACTTTTATTTCTTCAGTTTTTATGCCTTCAATAACTTTTTTATCAAGTACGTTTTTATAAAAGTCTATGATTGTGTAGCCCTCAAGTTCTTTGAAAGAAACTGAAATTTTGCTAGTTCTTTTATCAGTTTCATCGATTGAAGTTTCTGATGATATTGCTGTACCGGTTGATGAATTAATTACATTTTTTTCGGAATCCAAAACTTTAAATCCTGAATCAGTATACTTGAATTGACTTACAACATCGTTGGCCAAAGTTAAAGATACTTCTGGCTGACTAGCAAATTCAACGTCAAAAACATCTCCTGAGCTTTCTAGATCTTGTAACTTAACTACATCTGTGAAATTTATAACGAAATTATTTGAAAAAATACCAGCTCTGGCCTCGAGTTGCTTGATATGAATTTGTCTTTTAGCAATCATATTAACCGGAACAGTAATTTTTAAATCATTTACGATAATTTTTTGATTAGTTGGGAAGCCCGAAACCGATATTTCGCCAGCTGAAATGAAAGTAGAATTATCAGCTATAAATTTGTTGATTTGCTTTTCTGATTGACCCGCTTTAAAAAACCAAAAAACACAATAAGATAGTACTAATACTACCAAAACAATTGCCATTTTAATTACTAAGCCTTTTTTCATAGATTTTTGCTTTTTGTTTAATTGTTTATTGAAATATTACGAGTTTCGTCTGGAACTATTACTGTAAGTCCATCTAGCTCTTTGGTCATTATAATTTGACAACCTAATCTGGAGGTGGGAGTAAGACCAAATGCCAAATCAAGCATATCTTCTTCATCTTCGGTTGGAGGCGTGAGTTTGTTGTAAAATGCCTTATCGACAATAACGTGACATGTTGAGCATGCTAAAGAACCTTCGCAAGCACCTTCAAGATTAATGTTATTGTTGTGAGCAACCTCAAGAACCGAAGATCCGACTGGTACTTCGAATTCTTTTTTTTCACCTTTTTCCACGAAAACAATTTTGACTTTATCGGACATCGAAAATAAAAATGTAAAATTAATTTGCAAAAAATTTCTACGCCACAAAAGAAAATAATTTATATAGTAATTTATAGAGATTAATTGCAGTTGTATGGCGCTTAGAAAAGAACGTATTTACGCAGGATATTAGATACGATTTTTTAAAAAGAAACACTATTTTTTAAAATGTTAAAAATTGTTTTATTTCAACCAGAAATTGCTGGAAATGTTGGGGCAATAATTCGCTGTTGCGCTTGTTTTAGCGCACAATTGCATATAATTGAACCATGTGGATTTCCGTTTGATTTGAAGCGCATCAAGCAATCTGCCCTAGACTATATAAATCACGTAAAAATTTTTAGACACAATTCGTTCGACGAATTTTACAAAAATAATATTAATTCTAGTAACCGACTAATACTTGCCACCACTAAATCAAAAAAGGATATTTATGATTTTAAATTCCAGCCGAGCGATTTCATTTTGTTTGGAAGAGAGAGCTCTGGAGTCCCAGAAAATATTCATCTAACTGCTAATGAAAAAGTTACGATTTCGATGCACAATAATCAACGCTCTCTAAATCTCGCAATTTCTTGCGGAATCTTTCTAGCAAAAGCTAATTTTGATATAAGTTAGGTATCAAAATTATTTTACGTTTATTGAAAGTAATGGAGCGATATTTTTGATAACTCGTCCCGCAGCTGGCGCAGCCACCATTCCAGCAGTATTAAAGACATAATTTGGACGATCGAAAACAACATAAACCAAATATTTTGGCTCATAAATTGGAAATACTCCCACAAAAGACGCTAAGGTTTGCCCCTCATTATACCCACCCGATTCAGCTCTATCAGCAGTTCCAGTTTTACCCCCAACCTCATATCCTTCAATATTAGCATATTTACCGGTGCCTTCCTCAACTACAGCTCTCAGCATTTTACGCATTTTATCAACCGTTTCATCCTTGATTAATTTTTTGGGTTTTTTTGGAGCTTCTTCAAGCTTTAAAAATGATGGCTTGAAGAGATAACCACCATTAACAATTGCCGAAGTCGCCAACGCGAGATGCAAAGGCGTTGAGGCAATTCCATGACCATACGAAATGGTGAATAAACTAATTTCACTCCAGTTTTTGAGTGGCGCCATTATGCGTCCCAAACCCGGAAATTCGGCGTCAACTTTTTTAAGAAATCCAAATTTTTCTAAAAATTCTCGCTGATTTTGGGCTCCCAATTTTTCAGCGATTTTTATGGTACCGATGTTAGAACTTTTGGTAAAAACCTCTTTAACACTAAGAAGACCTTCATATTTGTCGTGGTCTTTAATAGAAAATCTACCGTATTTAATAGGCTCCGATACCGAATACATGTCTTCCATTTTAATCAAATTATGCTCAAAAGCGGCGGCATTTGTAAAAATTTTCATTACCGAACCCAGCTCGTATGACCCGCCCGTAACCATATTAAACCTTTGATCCAAGGTTGCTTCATTTTGAAGATTAGCATCAAATGATGGCAGAGAAACAAGCGCCAAAATTTCGCCGGTATTAACGTCCATAACAAGACCTGAGGCCAACTTGGCCTTGAATTCCTCTTTGGCTTTTAGGAGCTCATCAAAAAGAATATCTTGAACTCGCACATCCATTGCCAAGTTTATATTTTGGTTCATCATTAATTTTCTATCATATTGCATCTCAATGCCCGACAGACCCTTTCTATCAAGGTCAACAAACCCCACATAATGGCTGGCGATATTTTTTTGCGGATAAACTCTAATTAAATCATCTTCAAAAATTAGACCGGCAATTTGCAATTTTTCAACGGTTTCGACTTGTGAGGGAGTAAGGTTTCTACGAATCAGAATCCAGTGTTTGCTGTTTTTTCCATCATTGATTTTTCGAAAAACCTCATCGTATTTTAAATCACTAAAACTATCACTCAGAGCTTGAGCAACCGACTTTGGATCTCTAACTAAAACTGAACTAACGTACAATGATTTGGTTTTAAGATCGGTGGCCAGTAAAACGCCATTACGATCAAATATGTCGGCGCGACGGGCGTTTTTTCTGGACTCGTAAATATTTTTTATACTCGAACCATCGCGCGATAAAACCAAAAAAAACATCCGCGCGGTGATGAATATAAAAACCACAAAAATGGCAAAGAACACAAATTTTAACCTGCCGTAAGGGATTTTTATGTCGTTCATTGAGCTTCGTTGTTTTATAATTTTATATCGGCAACTAGCTTTTTAACCGCTTCAACCGAGTTATCGAACATAGATTTTTCATGTGGATTTAAATTTAATTCGATTATTTTCTCGACACCGTTTTTACCGATAATGGCTGGAACACCAATGAACAAATCTTTGACGCCATATTCCCCACTTAAATAAGTCGCTACCGGCAAGATTTTACGCTTATCAAACAAATAACTCTTGGCCATTTCAATCGCTGAAGTTGCGGGCGCATAAAATGCTGAACCGGTTCCGAGTAATTTAACAATTTCGGCACCGCCATCTCTAGTTCTTTGAACAATTTCATCAATTTTTTGTTGCGATGACAAGCCCATTTTTATCATATCGGGCAAAGGAATTCCTGCGATGGTTGAATATCGAATCAAAGGCACCATTGTGTCGCCATGTCCACCTAAAACGCATGAAAAAACACTTTCGACCGACACACCAAATTCTTGCGCCAAAAAATATGACATACGCGAAGAATCCAACACACCAGCCATTCCAACAACTTTTTTGTGAGGTAATCCAGAAAATTTTTGCATCACAAAAACCATGGCGTCAAGCGGATTGGTAATAACAATTACAAAAGAATTTGGCGCATATTTTTTGATATTTTCGGCAACAGATTTGATTATGGCGGTATTGGTGGCCAAAAGATCGTCACGACTCATACCTGGTTTTCTGGCGATACCAGCAGTGACAATAACAACATCAGCATCGGCAATTAAAGAAAAATCGCTCCCAGCAACAATATTTGCATCGAAATTTTCAACAATCGAGGATTGGGCTATGTCGAGGGCCTTGCCTTTTGCAACCCCATCATTGACATCAACCAAAACAACGTCGCCGATATTTTTTAAACCCGCTAAATGAGCCAGAGTTCCGCCAATATTGCCCGCGCCAACTAGCGCTATTTTGTTTCTTTTAGCCATAAATAATTTTGGTTTTAATGATTAATAAAATTTAGAATTTGCTGAAATACTTGTTGTTGATTTTGCATTCCATCAACAATTTTAATGCGCGAATTTTTTTTCGCCAATTCTAAAAATTGATGATGAACTTTTTGATGAAAATCAATACTTAATTTTTCAAAGCGATTGTTGTTAAGCCTATTGGCTGTTCTTTTAAGACCCTCTTCAACTTCAACTTTAATAAAAAAAGTTATATCCGGCGCAAAGTTGTTAATGGCAATTTTTTTAACATCATCAATTATTTGCAAATCGACGCCTTGCGCTCCTCCTTGGTATGCGTAAGTCGAATCAAAAAATCTATCACAAATTACAATTTTATTATCTTTGAGAGCTGGTTTGATAAGTTTTTCGACATGTTCTATGCGTGAGGCAAAATTTAATAGCAACTCGGTTTTTGGATTTAAATTTTCGATAGTTTCATCTAACAAAACATTGCGAATTTTTTCACCAGCAACTGAGCCACCAGGCTCACGAGTCAATAAACAATTTATTTGCTTTGCTAAAAAATATTCATAAAGTTTTTTGGCTTGAGTTGATTTTCCACAACCCTCGATACCTTCAAATGAAATAAAGCGAAATTTATTATTCATTATGTCAATTTATAAAAATGTTTTAATCACTGGAGCTGGCTCTGGTCTGGGGCGAGCCTTGGCTATTTTATATGCTAAATCTGCTGAAAATATTTTTTTATGCGGTCGTAATTTTGAAAATTTACAACAAACTAAAAATTTGTGCTTAAAAAATTTGTGTTTGGCCAAAAGTTTACACTCAGATTTTGTCGCCAATATTCACTTAAAAATTTTGGATGTCAAAGATCAATTTGCCTCGTATAATTGGATTGAAGAAATTGAACAAAATCATGCCCTTGACCTAGTAATTGCAAATGCTGGAATTTCCGCCGGAACAGCTCTTGGCTCCGAAAGTCACACTCAAGTAAGCGAAATTTTTCAAACCAATATTATGGGCGTAATTAATATAATTCAGCCGGCAATTGAAAAAATGACTAAGCGCAATTCCAAAACAAATTCCACCAAAAATTATGGACACATCGCTATAATTTCATCACTCGCCGGCTTTGTCGCCCTTCCTAGCTCTCCATCATATAGCGCTAGCAAAGTTGCGGTTAGATTTTATGGCAACGCCCTCAGACTGAGCCTAGAAGAATCAGGAGTTGGGGTCAGCGTTGTTTGCCCCGGATATATCAAAACCCCAATGACCGCTGTTAATAATTTTAAAATGCCGTTTTTAATGGAAGTTGACAAAGCTTCAAAAATAATTTTCAACGGCTTAGAAAATAAGCGCGCTCAAATAATCTTTCCCAGAGCGTTGTATTATGCAATTTCATTGCTGAATTGGTTACCGAATTTTTGCCAAGATTTTATTTTAAAAAAGCTACCCAAAAAATCCCAACTCAATTATGAACTCAATAAAAATCAATAGATGCTTGGAACTCTTGAAAATCAACAAGTTAGCTATGGTGACCTAAAAACCATTCATCATGCCTTCGTAGATAAAGATGTCTTTATTCTTAAAAAACCCCAAGACTTTGATCCAAATTTATTTAAAAAAAAATTAGAAGACCTTAGAAGCGCTAAACCCGAATATAATTTAAACCGTGGAAAGGTTTTTATTTTTTATAATGAGAATGATATTGAACTCTACACTTATAAAGAAGATAAGGCAAATAAATCAGACAGTAATTCAATCCCAAATGTTGAATTTGAGAAAATCAATATTTTTAATGATGATGATAAGAAAATTTACACAATATGCCTTCAGGCTAAAGTTTTTTTAGATAAACCAGAAGGAATTATTCAATGGTCACCAAACCCTCATAAAGAAAGTTTTTATCCTCAATTTATTATTCATTATGATAATAAATCTATTGGATTAAAAACTGATCATCAAATTAAATATCAAGATGGCGATCAAGAGCGGTATTGTACTTTATTTCCAAAAAAAATTAATGTTGCAAATCATCTTAATACCCCTTCAACACCTATATTTAAAGATCCTAATAAAAGTCAAATCGCAGATATTAGTGACATTCTTACCGGAAGTCTTTCAATTCAGTCTGTTGGGATATTTTATGATGGTGAAATTCCTGAAACACAAAGAGATAATAATAAATCACAAGAAGCATTACTAAATGAATTTTTTAATGATCGCTTAAGCATTTTTAATAAAAAAACAAAAAAATCAGTTGATCAAGATTCTAAAGATAGAATTGATGTTGGAGAAGAAACTTTAATATCAAAATTGGTGAGAGATGGAGAAACTCAAACGGATCAAACTCTCAAACTCCAATAACAATAGCTGGTCTACAAATTGATAGCCAATCCGATACAGATGATGAAGAGCATGAAAGAAGGAGATTTTCACGAGCAAGTTCAATTGCTTCTAATTTTTCGAAAGAAGAAGATCATAAAAAACACTCTTCAACCCCCTCTTCAAACCCTTCTATTACTGGAACTAACCATCTTATAACAGATTCTATTGATCACATATACACCAAATTAAGAATTGATCAATTAAAAGAATATTTAACGGAACTTAACGTCAAAGCAGATAATTTTTCAAAATATGATCACCTCATGCCTACGTCATTTAAGGTTGCGCCTAAATCAGAATATGCGGGTTTTGGGCTTAAAATCGAATGCGATTATTCTTCAAATACTTTGTGCGTTATTGATGATTCAAATTATTCTAAAAAAAATCTATTAGAGATGGAATTCGATTTAAAAGAGTCTAGCCCTATAAATAACCCTATAAATAAGTTTAGTATTCAAGATTTTTTTAAATCCATTGAAGCTCATTATAAAGTTTCAAGAAAAGATAAAGAAGCCATGGATTGTGCTATCACTTGTTTTTTCAGAAATCGTGCCTTGAACGACGATAAAATGACTTTACGTTTTGAAGATGACGAAACGCAAATTTTGCAATCAAAAACCTGCCTAATCAAAAATGAAAATGGCAAGACAAAAATTAGCACACAACCATTTTCGGATGATTTAAAAAATAGAATAGAAGGAGGGGATAGAATATATATTGAAGAAATTATAATAAAGCCATATAAGACCTCGCATCGGAGTTACAGCGGTTCTTTATAGCATATTATTTTAACAAACTTTAATCAAAATTTTATGAACAAAATTTTATTGGGTTGACAAGCTAAAAAAATTGATGATAATAACTTTCAAAATCGATTTAAAAAAATCACATAAACTCTAAAAAATTCCAAATTACTCTAGGTTTTATTGAGTTATCCTTCAAAAATAATTTTATAAATTTTTTAAGATTAATGCACTTAATTTCTTACCCAAAAATTTTTGACGACCACCTTAACAAAAAATGTTTATTTTTGGCGATTGTTTTTCATGGCCTAATTTTCTTAACCATATTTTCAAAATCAGCAAAACCACAAATTGAACCCCAAATTGTAAATATTAAAATAGCCTCATCGCAAAGCCTTAAACAAATTTCTAGCAATAACACCAGCAATAACACCAGCAATAACAATTTACAACCGAGTTTGCGCCCAAACTCCACTTCAACTCAATCAAATGTTGCTAACTCTAAATCTGCAAATTCAAAAAATGTCGATTCGGTTGAATCTGAAGTGATTTTTGATGCCCAATACCTAAACAATCCGGCGCCAATCTATCCAAGCGTTGCAAAATCTCGAGGCATCGAAGGAAAAGTCTTGCTTGAAGTTTTGGTGAGCGATAAGGGCGAGCCCTTAAACGTAAAAATAATCTCTTCAAGCGGTTCTTATATTCTTGATGAAAGCGCCTTTGAAACTGTCAAAAACTGGCAATTTATTCCTGCCAAAAAGATGGGAAAGTTTGTGCAAGCGAGCGTAATTGTACCGATAGAATTTAAAATTGAGACTTAGAATTAGGATTAAATTTTTTAGCTAAAACATCAAAATGAGCATCATTGAAATTTGGAATCAAAGTAATTTTGTAGTCAACGCAGTAATGTTAATGCTGGTTACGATGTCAATATTGAGTTGGTATTTAATTTTTTTCAAAATTGTCATTTTAAAAAAAGAGCAAAAGAATTTTCGATTACTAAACCATAAAATAGCTGAACAAATCATTCACTCCAATAATTGGTTTAAAGATTTAGAAAAACTCAACATTCCCACCAAATCTCGGGGCAATATCGATATTCTTTTGCACAAAGTTTGTAATCTCGAATCGACTCTTAAGTGTTTTGATTCGCATGAAGCCAAAAAAGAAATTTTAAGCATGCATCTTATTCAATGTCTTGACGATATTCGCTTTCGTCTTGATAAAGGCCTCACAGCCTTAGCTTCAATTGGCTCATCCGCACCTTTTGTTGGTTTGCTTGGCACGGTCATCGGAATTTACGACGCTCTGCAAAACATCTCCTCGCTTGGAAGTGGAAGCTTGGGAGGTATTTCGGCGCCAATTTCTGAAGCTTTAATCGCAACAGCTATCGGTCTATTTGTAGCAATTCCGGCTGTTTTGGCTTATAATTTTTTTGTACGCAGTAATCGTTTACTCATTCAAAACCTTCGCCACCTTGCCGAACAAATCACTGTTTATTTGTCAAATCAGCCAAGCAAAATAGGGTTCTCATCGCAAAAACCCCATATTTCATAATTATGAAAATTGATTTTGAGCGCGAAGATTTGCACGCTCCCCTCAACGAAATCAACATGACTCCAATGGTTGATGTAATGTTGGTTTTATTGGTAATTTTATTGATAACCGCTCCAATCCTAAATTCTTCAATATCACTAAATCTTCCGAAAGATCGAGGTTTTGAAACAAAAAATCAAAATCCGATTAACATTTCGATTACCAAAGAAGGGCAGTATTTTTTAGAACAGCAAGGTTTTAAAATTGATGAGCTTGAATCGCATCTAAAACTGATTGCCCAAGATAAAATGGGCAATCAAATCAATATTAGAGCTGATAAACAAGTTGAGTTTGAAAAGATAAGCGCAATCTTGGCGCTTTGTCAAAAACTTGGATTGACAAATATTGGCTTTATTACCGCGCCACAATAATTTTCGTAATTTAATAAATAGAGATTGAACACTATTTTTCTAAACCAAACGCATCATGAAGGACTCTAACAGCTAATTCGCCGTATTCTTTGGCTATCAACACCGAAATTTTGATTTCTGAAGTTGAGATTAGTAATAAATTAATACCCTTATCTGCCAGAGTTTTAAACATTGTATGCGCAACGCCAGAGTGACTAATCATGCCCACACCGATTATCGAGATTTTGGCGATATTATCGTCGATTTTTAATTCAGAGTATTTTACCTCATCTTTGATTGAATCAATGGCCAACTTAGCTCTTTCAAGTTCGTCTTTGCTGGTTGTAAAAGTAATGTCGATAAATTTACCTTCAGGAGAAATATTTTGAACAATCATATCCACATTAACTTCTTTGTTGGCTAATGCTCCAAAAATTGTAGCCGATAAGCCTGGATGATCGGGCATTTTCATGAGTGTGATACGCACATCAGACTTGCTATAACTAATACCTGTAATTAAACGACGCTCCATAATTTCCTCATTATTATTTACTAAAATTGTTCCAGAATTTTCATTAACTTCGCCAAATGACGACAAGACTCTAACTCTAACATTATGAGCCATCGCCATAGCGACTGAACGGGTTTGCAATACCTTTGATCCGCTATAAGCCATTTCAAGCATCTCTTCGTAGGTTACTTTGTTGAGACGACGAGCCTTGTCGGTGATACGAGGATCGGTGGTGTAGACGCCATCAACATCAGTGTAAATATCGCACAAATCAGCTTTAACTGACGCCGCGATAGCAACAGCAGAAGTATCAGAGCCTCCACGACCAAGCGTGGTAATTCTATTTTTACTAAGATTTATTCCTTGAAAGCCCGCAATAACAATAACATCATAATCTTGAAGAGACTTAAGTAAAAAATCGCCATCTATCTCATCAATCCTTGCTTTGCTGTGAACGTAGTCGGTTTTAATTGGAATTTGCCATCCCAAAAAAGAGCGCGCCTTATAACCAATCGACTGTAACTCCAGCGCAAGGAGACCGCTTGTGACCTGCTCTCCGGTTGCAACAATTGAATCATATTCGATTAGAGAATCATTTGAAGTTAGAGTTGAAACCTGATGACAATAATCAACCAACTGATTGGTTACTCCCGACATCGCCGAGACCACCACAATTACCTTATTTTTTTTATCGAGTTCGGCTTTTACTTTTCGCGAAACATTTTTAATGCGGGATATGTCGCCAACCGACGTACCGCCAAATTTTTGAACAATTAGCATGATAAAATTGGGACTAAAAAAATTTTGAAAAATTTATTTTGGGAGTGCGTAAATTAAAAAAAATCTAACAAAAAAACAACAAAATAAATTTGATAAAAGATTCTAAAGAGGGGTTGATTTAAGTTTAAGGGCTTATTAGGATTGGCGAGAGCGGTCAAAAATTTATAAAATTTTCTCACCCAAATATTCTCAAATTTTTCTCAAATAAATTTATTAAATTTCATGCAAGCATTTCGTAAATTGGCAAAAAATGTTTTTTTCAAAATTGTCTTAGCAATTGTGGGCTTAAGCTTCGTTTTATTTGGTATTAGCGGTTTCTTGACAGGAATGCCCAATTCATGGGTCCTGAAAATTGGCAATGAAAAAATTAGCGTAAATTCATTTCAAAAAGCGCTCGAGCTTGATAAAAAAATTATTCGCTCGGCAAAGGGTTCAAATCCCCAAATAGAAGAATATCTTGCCTCAACTAAATTCAGTCAAGATGTTGCCAATAGGCTATAGGCTGGTTAGAAAAACTTTAATTCAAAAAGTAAGCTCTGAAATTGGAGCATTTGGAAGTAAAGACTTAATTCTTAAAACCATTGCCAAAGACCCAAATTTTCAAGACAAGGATGGAAAATTCGACAATCAAAAATTTAAACAATTTTTATCCACAAACGGACTGGATGATGAAAGATATGTTCAAGAAGTTGCCAATGAGGTTTCGGCTGAAATGATCGTTCAAAGCCTCTCTATGGCCTTGCCGGTCAATTTTAAAAACGCCCTCGAGCTTGAAGAATTTGGCCAAGAAAAACGTATTGCGGATGTTATTGTTATTTCTAAAGATAATGTTCAAAACATTACTCCCCCAACCGATGAGGAGCTCAACAAATTCCATACCGAAAACAAAACTAAATACAAAACCAAAGAATTGCGTGAAGTTTCTTTAATTGAAATAAACGCCAAATCCTTTGAACAAAATCTTACAGTCTCTTTAGATGAGATTAATAAATTCTACGAAGAAAATCTTAAAACCTTATTTACCCTCGAAGAAAACAAAGATTTTTATCATTTGGTTTTTGAAGATCAAAAAAGTGCCGAAGAATTTAGCGCAAAACTCAATGAATCCCTTGATAAATCAAAGTCAAACCTTAAAGAACAATTTGCTAAATTAGCCAAACAAATTCAAAAAAAATCACTCAAAGATATTACAATTGAAAAAGTTTTCAAAAACACTTTACCAGCAGAAATTGCTAAATCTGTTAACGTTTTAAAAATCAATGAGCTAAGCCCGATAGTTAAAAGCGAACTTGGGTTTCATATATTTCTTTTAAACTCCGTAAATCCTGAACAACAAATTAAGCTTGAAACCGTTAAAGACAAAATATCAGACAAAATTATCGCCAATAAAAAAGAAAAAATTTCTCAAGAAACTATCGCTAAAATCAACGATTCTCTCATGATTGCAAAATCTCTTGATGAAGTTGCCTCGAAATTCAACCTTAAAATTGTAAAACTCAACGAAGCCATTGATTCTGAAGGCCTTAACACTTACGGAAAAAATCTTGAGCAAGCAAAAAATTTCAATGATTTTGCCAAAAACGCCTTTAGTGCCAAACAAAATCAGCCCTCTAAATTATTTTCAACTCAAGAGCCTAATTTATTTTATGCACTCGAAGTCAATAAAATCATCGCCAGTCGCGATCCAGAATTCAACGAAATCAAATCAAAGTTAACGACTGATTTTATTGACACCAAAAAGCAATCCGAACTCAACAAATTGGTTCAACAAATCCAAAAAGAAATTCGTGATAACCCATCTCAAGCTTTGGCAATCGCTTCAAAAAACGGCTTAAAAGTTGAAAGAAACAAAACCTATCCACGAAACTTATATATCGACTTAGGTTCATCAAAAATGCCCTATAAAAACCAATTCTTAGAAGAATTATTTTTAGCCAAACTTGGAAGCTCAACGCCAGCTGTTTCATCTAGTCAGAGCGAATATTTAATTGGCATTGTTCGCAACATAAACCCAGCCAAACTAGCTTCAAACGAAGTTATTGAGGCCAAAAAAAGAGCGGTTGAGATTTTTGCAAATGATATAATGATGGAATATAACGACTATCTCCAAAAGAAGTATCCAATCGAAATAAATAGCAAATATTTTGGTCAAAAATCATAGCGCACCAACTCCAGATGTACCAACACTCCGACCAGTCTTCTAAGCTCAATTTATCCGAGAGCAAATTCGACGAATTATGCTCAAAATTTGGGGCCACGATTTTATTCAAACAAATATCAACCGACACAATCACGCCGGTTTCTTCATACCTAAAAATTTCTCAACATTTTCCTAATCATAATTTTATTTTGGAATCCGCCGAAAATAGCAATAACAAGGGACGATTCACAGTGATTGGGCTCAAGCCTGATAAAATATGGAAATGCCTTAAACTCAAATCTTTCATTAATGATGATTTTGAAAAAAACCCCGATCAATTTGCCCCACAAAATGGCGAGGTTTTGCAAAATTTTCGTCAATTTATTAATCAATCTTTTATAAACTGGAATCATATTTCATATTTGGGAGGTCAACTACCATCTATTTGCGCCGGCATTTTTGGCTTTATGGGTTACGACATGGTTCGTCTTATGGAAAATATTCCAAACCTCAATTTAAAAGATGAACTTAGCATCGCCGACAGCATTTTTATTCGCCCGCAAATTCTGATTATATTCGACAATCTTTTTGATTGCGCCCTTATTTGCGCCCCAAAATATCGCGATAGCAAATCTACTTTCGAAGATTTATCTAATTCCATCGAAAAAATTGATCGAATTCTCCAACACCCACTTAGTTCTAAAAAATTATCAAATATCAATTTTGATGAAAAATTTATTAGTAATTTTTCTGAAGAAAAATATTGCGAGGCGGTCCTAAAATCCAAAGAATACATAACTGCGGGCGATATATTTCAAATCTTGCCATCGCAAAGATTTCAGGCCAATTTTGATGAAAATCTTGACCCGTTTTATTTTTACCGCTCATTACGCTCCGTTAATCCATCGCCATTTTTGTTTTATTTGAAATTTGATGATTTTGTTTTAACAGGTTCAAGTCCAGAAATCATGGTTTCGCTAAAAAACAAAGTAGCCACAATTAGGCCGTTAGCTGGCACACGTAGGCGCGGAGCCACTCAAGATGAAGATAAAAAAATTGCACAAGGTTTGCTCGACGACGAAAAAGAAATCGCCGAACATTTGATGTTGATCGATCTAGGAAGGCACGATCTCGGCACTATTTCTAAACCTAATTCGGTGAAAGTTTCTAAAAAAATGTCTATCGAATATTATTCGCATGTTATGCATTTATCATCAACGGTCGAAGGTGAAATTCGCGACGAACTTGACGCTTTAGATGCCTTGGTTTCAGGATTTCCCGCCGGAACCGTTAGTGGTGCTCCAAAAATTCGTGCCATGGAAATAATTGAAGAACTCGAGCTAGATAAAAGAAGTTTTTACGCCGGTTGCGCGGGTTATTTTTCAAGCAATGGCGACATGGAAACTTGTATTACAATTCGCTCTGCCCTAATCAAAAACAATAAAATTTATATTCAATCTGGAGCGGGAGTGGTTTTTGATTCTATTCCTAAACAAGAACATCAAGAATGCATAAACAAGGCTCAGGCGTTGATTCGAGCCTATCACAACATCAAAAACTTTTTATAGAATTAACGAAATATCGTTAGCCAAAAATTTGTAAACTCTTCAACTTCTTTTTCTCTACCCAAAAATTGGACATAAAATTTACCTAAATTTTTCATCCAAAGTTTTGTTGTCTTTGTCTTTCCAACTTGTCCAGCCATTACTTCTCATGCCAAGGCAAAATGTTGAGGCGCTTGACGGGCTGTTAAATGTTATATTTTTTTCAACCACGAAAAAAATCACCATGATCTTTGACACGCTCGATGAAATTTTCCGTTTCGCCAACATAAGCTTTGTTTTCTTCGCCAATTAGAAGGTAAAGAGACGGACGAATTAACTCTTCACGATTTTTTGCTTCATTTAATTTCGCGCGAGGAATAAAGAGTGCGTTACAAACTTTGTTGGAAATAAAGACAGATTTTAGACCTGTTGAACTGCCTTCGATTAGGTAGGTTGTAATTGTTTTGCCCATTATTTTTTTTAAAACTTAGTATCGACAATTTGGCATTAGCCACGAATATCGACATTCTTATTCAAATCGATGTTGAGAACCATGCCAAAACCAATCATCATCGAGCCCATTATTGTTCCACCGTAAGATATAAAGGGTAATGGCGCGCCGACTACTGGTAGTAGGCCCATAACCATACCAATATTGATAAACATGTGTATAAAAAATATACTTACCACCCCAATTACAAACAATCTACCAAACTGATGTTTGGTTTTAGTGGCGATTATAATGCAGATTGCAATGATGGCGCCGTAAAGCCCGATGGTAAAGACCCCTCCCAAAAAACCCAATTCTTCGCTTAGCATCGTAAATATAAAATCGGTTTGCTTTTCGGGTAAAAAATCAAGCTGACCCTGAGTTCCTCGTAGATAGCCCTTGCCAAACATACCTCCCGAACCAATCGCAATTTTCGATTGGATAATGTTATAGCCACTGCCGAGCGGATCGTGAGTAGGATCAAGAAAGGTAAAAATGCGTTTTTTCTGATAATCGTGCAATAAAAAATGCCAGACAAACGGAATTGCGACCAACAAAGCTACGCCAACCGATGCAAATTTCCAAAGTTTAACTCCGGCAATAAACAACACCATTACTCCAACCATAGCCAATATTGAAGCGGTTCCTAAATCTGGTTGATGAAAAATAAAAGCCACGGGAACAAAAATCATTAAAAGTGGCGGAATTACAAATTTAATGCGACCAATATTTTCAGCTTCAATGCTATAAAAATAACGCGCAATTGCAAAAACGGTGCAAACCTTCATCAACTCAGAGGGTTGGATTTTTAGCGAACCGATCCTAAACCACCTTGTCGCTCCCATGGCATTATGGCTAATTTGCTCCATCACATCAACCATAATAACCATGCCCAAAGCAATCGCATAAAACAAGTATGATGCTTTATACCAAATCTTAATATCGGTTATAGCAATAAAAATCATTAACGGAAAAAAAATGCAAAAAAAAGCCAATTGGCGAATTAGCCAAGGCCTAAAAGATCCGCCCGCCGCAGAATAAAGCATAAAAAATCCGATAAAAGCGAGAGCTATAATCAACGAAATTAATAGCCAATTTAATTGCTCTAATTTCTCGGAAAAAGAGCTGTTTTCATTGTTTATAAAATGCATTTGGAAAAGGTTTGTACAAAAAAAATTCTAATTAAATTGTGCGCTTGAAATAATAATTCTAGTAATTTAGGTTTAACATTAACTATTAGAATTTATTTTTTTTATAAATTTTTAATTTGTAAGTTTTTAATTTGTAAGTTTTTAATTTTCAATGGCCGATAAAGACAAAAAAATAAAGGTTAAAAGCTGGTATACCAACCGTTATCAAATTGTTGTTGTTCAACGAAATGTTTTACTTTTGATCACCATTATTTCAATCATCACTGTGGCAATTTCAGTGTTATTTGTCAAAAATTTTATGTCATCAAAATCACTCGAGCCTTATGTAATTGAGATTGACGACAAGAGCGGAATGGCAACTGTTGTTCAACAAATTTCATCGCAAACTTATACCGCCAACGACATGGTTCGGCGCTATTTTATCAACAAGTATATTCAGAGTTCGCTAGGCTACAATCCACAAACTTATCGAGAAGATTCGGAATCGATTAGATTGTTTTCTAGCACTCAAATTTATGGAGCATATAGAGCTAGAGTTAACCCTTTTGCACTTGGCGCTGATTCAAAAATCGATGTCAAAATCACTTCCTTAATGTTCAAAGAAAATTCACTTGTTGAAATTAGGGTTACCAAAAATATAACCATTTCTGGTCAAGGTTCTTCAACTAAAAACGAACTAATAATCATGAACTTCTCTTTTGCCCCAGAAA
Organism: Pseudomonadota bacterium; assembly: GCA_009925685.1. Taxonomy (GTDB): domain Bacteria; phylum Pseudomonadota; class Alphaproteobacteria; order Rickettsiales; family UBA1997; genus CAILUF01. The sequence goes on along the minus strand of RFYG01000009.1, from coordinate 4,331 downwards.
TGGGTCTAACAATGGAAGAAAGGCTTATAAACCCGCTTGGTTTTCAGGTCACTAAATTTGATATCGCAGATGCCTATTAAAATTATGAAAAAACTTAAACCCAGATTCATAATAAATTTAATATCTTTTATCGTTCTTGGATTTCTCAACATAAATTATTCCTTCGCTCAAACACCAATAACAACTGACTCAAGAATCAGAACTCTCGTATACAACCCTAACGAGGTTTATGAGCTCAAATTTTACTACAACTATCAGTCCTTCATTGAGTTTTCGAATGATGAAGAAATAGAAATGATTTCAGTGGGCGAGGCTTTTGCTTGGAGATTAACTCCGGCCGGTAAGCGTCTTTTTATTCGCCCGCTCGAGATATCTGCTCACACCAACATGACCATCATCACCAATCGCCGAATTTATCATTTTGACATTCGCTCTGATGAATTCACCGGTAAAGCCGATGAGGACTTGGTTTATACCGTTCGATTCTTTTATCCACAAATTGGGCAACCTCTTCCAATTCCTCCGCAATTATCGGTTCCTAATGTCGCGCTTCGACCCAGAGTAAAAGAGATCTCAGCAAAATCGGCATCGGCAAACGAAATTACTGGGATTATAAACACTCCAATCCCCAAGGCCCGAGTTGATGAAAAAATTCCCGGCATAATCGAGCGCAATCCCGAAGGCTTAGCATTAAATTTTGATTATCGTTTTTCAGGAGAATCTGACAATATCATGCCGTTAAAAGTCTATGATGATAGCAACGAAACGCACTTTCAGTTTGCCAATGATAATCTTGTTATTCCAACTATCAGCGTAGTAGATATAAACGGCAACGAAACGCCCGTAACTTACACAATTCGCGATCGTTACATTGTGGTCCCAATTGTCGCGCGACAATTCACTCTGCGTCTTGCCGAAAGCATGCTTTGCATATACAACGCCAAGGCGCTTACTAGGTAGCTACCTCGCAATTAATTTTAATCAATCAAGTGCCTTGTTATTGATTTCGCCCCCCTGCTCTACAACCATTTTCTTGAGCAAATTATCAATTCTATTCTTATTGATGGCTAATTTTTTTTGATAATTTAGAAGAAATTTTTTCAATTCATCACCATTTTGATCACCAACTTCTCCAACCCTAATAGCCCCAACCATTCCCATTATAGCATGGTTTTTACATTCAAAAATGTAGTTTCCTTCTCGAATAAATTTTATTCTAATTTTTTGATCATTTTTACCCTGCCACTTTTCGGCACCTTGAGGAACAAAAATGGCTTGCGAATTATGCCCCTTGTCAATCGGAAGAAATTCAACCTCATCGCCGACGCCGATCTCAAGAAAGTCCGGATCAAAAATCATCGATTGTTTATTTTTTGAGTTCAACATTTGAATTTTATAAACTTCGGCAAAACCATTAAAAGGCAACAAAGTAAACAAAAAAGCCTTAGCTAAAAATCTAACAAACCAGCGCATCGAGATAAATCATTTTAGGAAAAGTCATTTAGAAAAGAATTAGGGATATGCTAAAGAAGGTTTGAGCGCCGACCTTTGAGATCAGCGCCCAATTCGTGGCCATATAATTATTTTTTTAAGTCAAACCTATCAAGATTCATAACCTTGTTCCAAGCCTTAACAAAATCATTAACAAAAACTTCTTTGTTATCATCTAAAGCATAAAATTCGGCAATCGCTCTTAGCTCAGAATTAGAGCCAAAAACCAGATCAACTTGGGTTGCTAACCATTTGACTTGGTCAGATTTACGGCACTTTCCGACATAAACTCCCTCGCCATTTGCAGATTTTTCCCATTTGGTACTCATATCTAAAAGATTAACAAAAAAATCATTGTTTAGTTTTTGCCGATTATAGGTCAGAATTCCATTTTGCGATAAATCAGAATTAGCCCCCAATGATCTCATACCGCCAATTAAAACCGTCATTTCTGGAATGGTTAGATTTAGCATTTTGGCTTTTTCTATGAGAGCATCGACGGGCAACAATTTGCTATCTTTGGAAAAATAATTCCTAAAACCATCGGCTTTTGGCTCAAGAACCGCGAATGAATTTATGTCGGTTTGTTCTTGCGAAGCATCGCCCCTTCCAAGCGAAACCGGAACCACAATTTTATAGCCAGCATCTCTTAAAGCCTTCTCAATTGCACTTGCACCGCCAATAACTATCAAATCGGCCATCGAAACTTTTTTACCGCTTTTTTGTTGTTGATTGAATTTGGTTTGGATTTTTTCTAATTTTGTCAAAACTTTGAAGACCTCGATTGGGTTATTAATTTGCCAATTTTTCTGAGGTTCAAGCCTAATTCTCGCTCCGTTAGCTCCGCCACGCATGTCACTGGCGCGATAAGTCGATGCCGATGCCCACGCAACCCTAACCAACTCGCTAACCGATAGTCCAGAAGCTAAAACCTCTTTTTTTAAAGTCACAACATCTTGACCATCGATTAGTTTATAAGTTTTTTTCTCGACCGGGTCTTGCCAAGTGAATTGTTGTTTGGGCTTTTCAGAGCCAAGATAACGCGAAGACGGCCCAAGATCGCGGTGAGTTAGTTTGAACCAAGCCTTAGCAAAAGCGACCTCAAAATCTTTAGGATTTTCTAAAAAACGTTTGGCGATTTCTTGATATTTTGGATCAAATCTTAGCGCCAAATCGGTTGTAAGCATAACTGGCGCGTGTCTTTTTTCAGGATCATGCGCATCGGGTACTAAATTTTGGGCATTTTTATCATCTGGAATCCATTGAATAGCGCCGGCAGGACTTTTGGTTTTTTTCCAATTAAAAGCGAAGAGATTTTCGAGATATTGCATGGTCCACTCAGTTGGACTAGCAGTCCAAGCGCCCTCCAATCCGCTGGTTGTAGTGTCAAAGCCTTTTTTGTTTTCGCATTTATTTGCCCAACCAAAACCCTGTTCTTCGATTTTTGCACCAGCCGGCTCAGCACCTATGCATTTACTTGAATTGCGGGCGCCGTGCATTTTGCCGAAAGTATGGCCCCCAGCAATCAAGGCAACAGTTTCTTCGTCGTTCATTGCCATCCTCGCAAAGGTTTCGCGAATATCCTTGGCGGAGGCGACTGGGTCGGGTTTGCCCAACGGTCCTTCAGGATTTACATAAATTAAACCCATATGAGTAGCGCCCAAGGGCTTGCGAAGATTGCCATCTTTGTCATGTCTTTTGCTGGCTAAAAATTTATGCTCCGGCCCCCAGTTAACAAGCTCGGCTTCCCAATCATCAACACGACCGCCGGCAAATCCTAAGGTCTTGAAACCCATTGTTTCGAGCGAAACATTGCCGGTAAGAATTATTAAATCAGCCCATGAAATTTTGTTACCATATTTCTTTTTGATGGGCCAAAGCAATCTTCGAGCTTTGTCAAGATTTGCATTATCTGGCCAGCTATTGAGTGGCTCAAAACGAATTTGACCGCCGTCAGAACCGCCCCTTCCATCGATAGTTCGGTAGGTTCCCGCACTATGCCAAGCAAGTCTGATAAAAAAAGGTCCGTAATTTCCGTAGTCGGCTGGCCACCAATCTTGCGATGTAGTAATAACTTTTTTAATTTCATCTTTAACCTTCTTTAAGTTGAGATGCGAGAACTGCTGAGGGTAATTATAGCTATCAGCTAGTGGGCTAGAATTTGGAGAATTTGTGCGCAAAGGTTCGAGATTAACTTTTTTTGGCCACCAAAATTCATTTTTTTTAATTAAGTCAGCAGAAGAATTATGTTTACGAATATGCTCTTTTGAGCATCCAATAAGAACAAAAGCGGATATTAGAAATATATTTTTCAATTTCATAATTTATAGTTGGTTTAAAAAACACACGCACAGAACGTTGCCTGAACAGACTTCCAGAGATTGTTTTGCACGCAATCGTTATGTTAGATATTTTTATTTGAGAATTTTACTGAAAGATTTTTTGTAGACTAACTTAAGCTATTTTTATTAATCATAATTAAGAGTAATTCGATAATTTTTTTCAAGATAAAAATGGTTATCTAAAAAAATTTTAATTTTTTCGCATTTTTTAATTTTGGGTTCGTCGAATTGTAAATTAGATTTTAAACTTTTGCTTGGAGGCTCAAGAACTTGATTTGATAAACAATAATGAGGAAATCGCGACAAGATAAGAGATGATAAATTTGCGCAAAATTTAGATTCAATTACAAAATATTTTGCTTTTGATTCAAAAATATATTGTGTATTATTTTTGTCTTGTTATATTTTATTTTGTAAAATTAGTTTTACAAACGCAAAACAAACCCATTGGCAAACCCATTGGCAAACCCATTGGCAAACCCATTGGCAAACCCATTG
>RFYG01000080.1 GCA_009925685.1 Pseudomonadota bacterium | reverse complement strand
ATTTTGTTGCTGTTGATAATATTAAAAAATTTATAATTAAAAATAATATTGAAATAGTTATTGCTCACGCCGGAAGAGCTATATTTTTGTCATATAAAGCGATAAACAAAATTAAAAATCGAAAAATAATTCTAGTGGCCGTTAATCATAGCAATAACATTAAGAGATCATTGTTAGCTGACATAATTGTTTCTGTGAACCGAGAAATTTTTTATAAGACAATTGATGCCAAAAGAACCCCCGAAAATAGCTTTATTTTATATAATGGCATTGAAACAAAAGATTCGGCAAAATTAAAAGAGCCAATAAAAATTTCATCTAAATCACAAATTGTGATTGGGGTTATTGGAAGGTTTCATAATGCTAAAGGAATTGATAATTTACTTAGAGCAATTCATATTTATAAAACTAAATATCCCAAAAAAATAAAGCTTAAAATTGCCGGAGATGGAGAAGAGAGTAAGAATTTAAAACGGTTGGTTAAAGATTTAAAATTAGAAAATGAAGTCGAATTTTTAGGTTGGGTTAAAAATATTGATAATTTTTTTCAGCAAATTGATATTTTTGTTTTACCTTCGAAATCTGAAACCTTTGGTTTGGTAATTTTAGAAGCTATGAAAAACCACACTCCCATTATCGTAACAAATTGCGATGGTCCGCGTGAAATTTTGCGCCCCGATGTTGATTGTTTGATGCTGGATTTAAAAGCCAAAGATCCAATTGAAAACCAAATATCAAACGCAATTAATAAATTAACTAACGATGATGAATTAGCCAATAACTTAGTTAAAAAAGCTTTTGAAAGATTGGAGAGTCGATTTTCGTTTAAAGTTTTAGAGCGTAATTTACTTGATTTGTTCAAGTTAAAATAAATTCAATGATTTACTTTAACTCTATCCCCAAAATTGATTAATGCTAAAATCAACTTTTAAATCTACCACTAGCTTGTAGGTCTCGGTCATTGCAACTCTTAATATTTCGGTGATTTTTTCGACTTCATTTTCTGGAGCTTCAATCAGAAGCTCATCGTGAATCTGTAAAACTATTTTAGATTTTAAATTATTTTCAATTAATGAATGACGCAGTTTTATCATGGCTTTTTTGATGATATCGGCAGAACTTCCTTGGATTGGAGCGTTAATGGCTTGCCTCTCAGCCTCTTGGCGGATGATTGGATTTTTATTATTAATATCATTAATGAAACATTTGCGTTTCGAAATTGTTTCTACAAAGCCATTTTGACGAGCAAAATCAATGTTGCTTTGCATAAATTCTTTGATTCCTGAGTATTTTTCAAAATATGATTTGATGTATTCACTAGCCTCTTTGTTAGAAATTTTAAGTTGTCGCGAAAGGCCGTAGGGGCTTATGCCATATATAATTCCAAAGTTTATAGTTTTGGCCTTATTGCGCATTTCTTCATCAACAAAATTTTCGGCTACCCCAAAAATTTGACTGGCTGTAGTTTTATGAATATCTTTATTAAGGTTGAATGCTTCGATTAAATCATTAATGCCCGCTAAATGAGCTAAAATTCTAAGTTCAATTTGCGAGTAATCGGCGCTAATTAAAACATGGTTTTTTGGAGCTACAAAACATTCGCGAATTTTTTTACCTTCCGAGCTTTTGATCGGGATATTTTGCAAATTAGGATTAATCGAGGTTAAACGACCGGTGAGTGTCGATGTACTTGATAAAGTGGTATGAATTCGATTGGTAAGTTGATTTACTTGCTTTGGAAGACTTTCGCAATATGTGTTATTGAGTTTGGTATATTTTCTAAAATCAATAATTTTTTGAGCAATTTCATGACCTTCAAATGCTAAATCTTCAAGAACTTTAACATTCGTTGAGGGAGCTTTAGTTTTTTTGGATTTTTTGGTAGAATGTAAACCAAGTTTATCAAACAAAATTTCTCCCAATTGCTTGCTTGATGATATATTAAATTTTTGTCCACTTAATTCAAAAATCTGAGCAGATAATTTAGAGATTTGTTGATTAAATTCTGTTGCTAATTGCGAGAGTTTTTCAGTATTAATGTTAACACCATTATATTCAATATCCGCTAGAACCTCAAGGAGGGGAAGTTCATTTTTAAGATATGAATTATACATTTTTAATTCAATAATTTTAGGTGCAAAAATTTGATATAATCGAAATATGGCATTATTTAAAAAACTAAAAAATTCAACTTTCTGATCATCGTTCGAAAAAAAATCAGTGAAATTATTGCTAGAATTATTTTGATGAATTTTATCAAGAATCTCTCCGTATCCGAGTTCTTCAAAATTTGTATCAAGATTAATATCAATAATTTCGCGAAGTGAGTTGTGAACGGCTGAATTTGCCATGTATGTTAGTAAGTTTATATCGTCAAAAATTATCGAATTTTTATTTTGCGGAAGATTGTTTTGTCGAATGAAATTTTTGTAAAATCTTAAAAAAACTTTGCCATTAAAAAATACTTTTTTAATTGAATTATCGAATAAAATTTTATCAAAACTTGTGATATTAATCTGGTTTATGATATTGTTATTGTTGACGTCAGAAAAATTTAATAAATCAATTTGATGATTATTAAATGAGTTATTTTGTTTAAAACTCTTGTAATAAATTTGATGTTTTTTTTGATCTTCGTTAACTGGACATAAGGTTATGTAGCTGAAATTGTCATTTTCGATTAAATAATCAATTATAATAGCGCCTTTATTTCTAGCTTCGGAGTATATTTTTTCAAGAATTTGAAAATTGTTAATTTCTAGTGATTCTAACTGATGATTAGTGTTTTTATCGGATCTTGGCGAACTAGATTTTTGTTCAGCAATTGAAGAGTTGTTGTCAGGATTTTGATTATTTTTTGGTATATCGTTGTTGGAAATTTTAAACTCCTGTTTTACTCGATAAACAAGCGATTTAAAGCCTTGATTATCTAGGAAGGAAATTAATTTGTTAGGTTCAAGATTTTTGGATTTTAAATCATCAATTTCGATGCCAAGATTTACATTTTCATCAAGTTGAATAAGTTTTTTTGATAAAAAAGCATTCTCTTGATTTTCCTGAAGAACTTTACGTCTTTTTTCTTGTTTAATGTGATCAAGATTTTGATAAAGATTTTCGATTGATCCAAATTCATTGATGAGTTCAGAAGCAGTTTTTGGCCCAATCCCTTTTACACCCGGAACGTTGTCAGAGGCGTCTCCCATAAGAGCTAAGACATCTAAAACTTTATCAGGTTTAACCATAAATTTTTCATAAACCTCATCAAAACCAATAAATTTATTTTTCATGGCATCAAACATTGAAATATTGTTATCAACCAATTGCATTAAATCCTTATCAGATGAAACGATGATAACTTGAAAATTTTCTTGAGCAGATTTTTTAGCAATGGTGGCAATGATGTCGTCGGCTTCGAAGCCAATTTTTTCTATTACCGCAATATTTAAGGCCTCAACGCATTCGCGAACGATTGAAAATTGTGGAATTAAATCTTCGGGGCAGGGTGGTCGATTAGTTTTATATTTTGGATAAATTTCGTTTCGAAAAGTTTTACTTCCAGAATCAAACACAACTGCTAAATGACTTACTTCAAGTGAGGCAACTAATTTTATGAGCATGTTGGTAAAACCAAATACAGCTCCAACTGGCGTTCCGTCGTTTCTACTAAGGGGTGGAAGGGAATGATAAGCTCGAAAAACAAAGCCATAACCATCAATCAGTGCAATTTTTTTCATTTTTTTTGAATTAATTTATTTGCGATTTTAAAATAATAGGTAAACTAAAATCAAAATTAAATCAAAAAAACATGTATCGATTATACTACCATCCATTGTGCCCATTCTCGCGAAAAGTTAGGGTTCACTTAGCCGCTAAAGGCATTGATTTTGACTTGGTTCAAGAGAATTTTTGGGAGCGCCGAAAAGAATTTATTGCCATGAATCCAGCTGGAACTGTTCCAATTATCTTCGATAATCAAAATTCAAATTTAGTCATATATAGCTCGGTTATATGTGAATATATTGAGGAACGTCATCCGGATGGAAAAAATTATATTGGTGAAAATTTTGTCAAAAAATCCGAGGCTCGAAGATTGCAAATGTGGTTTGATGAAAAATTCTATCACGAGATAACCAAATATATTTTAAATGAACGATATTTTAATCGTTTTTTGCCAGAAAAAAAGGCCCCAGATTCCGATATTTTAAGGGTTGCGCGCCGAAATCTTAATATCCATCTCAGTTACATAGAATTCTTGCTTGAAAGTCGCAAATATCTTGCTTGTGATCAAATTTCAATTGCCGATTTTTCCGCCGCTTCGCATATCTCAATTTTGGATTATTTTGGTGATATTAATTGGCACCACTATTCACCCGTTAAAGATTGGTATTGTCTTATAAAATCTCATAAAATTTTTAACGAAATATTAAAAGATCGCATTCCAAATGTTAATCCGCCAGAGTGGTATTCTAAACTAGATTTCTAAATTATGATTGAACTTAATTCTCATTTAGCTGATGTTTTTTTAGCTGAAAATGGTTTATCAAATTTTGCTGTAACAAAAATCGCTGGAGACGCTTCTTTTCGTTCATACTATCGAGTCAAAACCGCTAAAAAGTCTTATATTCTAATGTATGCTCCTACTAATCATGAAGATACGGCACCTTTTATTAAGATTAATGAAATCTTGATAGCTAATAATTTAAGCGCCCCATCAATTATTGCAAAAGATAAAAAAAATGGTTTTTTACTGCTTCAAGACTTTGGTGATGATACTTTTTCGCGATTTTTATCAAATGATTTAAATAAAGAACTAGAAATTTATAAACTTGCAATCGATGCGCTGATTGAAATTCAAAAAATTGATCATCATAAATTTGATATCGCCAAATATAACCATGCCGTTCTATATCGTGAGGTTGCTTTGTTAATTGATTGGTATTTACCTTTTAAAAAACGCAATATTTCAATTTCTGAAGTTAAATTTTTCAAAAATTCTTGGATTGATCTATTTGATAATTTAACCAAGTCTAATCAGGTATTGGTCTTGCGGGATTATCATGCAGATAACTTAATGGTTTTGCCAAATATGTCTGGATTCAAAAGTGTCGGATTGCTTGATTTTCAAGATGCGCTTATTGGATCTTTTGCTTATGATTTGCAATCTTTGCTTGAAGATGCGAGACGCGATATTAATCATCAAAATCGAGAAAAATTGTTTGATTATTTTATATCGAGAGCTAATTATGACCCCAAAGAGTTCTATTTGGACTATGAAATAATATCTCTTCAACGAAATATCAAAATTCTAGGAATTTTCGCTCGCCTATATTTAAGGGATAAAAAAGAACAATATTTACAATATCTTCCAAGGGTTGAAAATTTTGTTTTAGATAGACTTAAAAATACTAACTTAATTCAAGGTTCTTTTAAAGAGCTACTTCATTGTTACATAAAATAAAAAATATGGCAGAAAAAAATCTTAAAAGTTTTAATCCCCCTTCACCTGCCCCATTAACTTTGAAGGGCATCGAAATAGATAGTCTTATTGGAATTCTTCGTAAAGAAGAAGCCATAAAAGCCTCCCAACAATCAATTGAAAAATTTGTTGAAGAATTATTTTTCCACATTTCTAAATTTTCCGACGAAACTCTTTCTGATGGTAAAATTCCTCAAATTAATGAAAAAGAAATCAATGATGGAGATTACAGAATAGAGCCTAATGAATTACCTTTTATTAATAATTCAATCAGAATTTTAAATCGGCTTTTCAGGATTTCTCACGGTAAAATT
>RFYG01000079.1 GCA_009925685.1 Pseudomonadota bacterium | reverse complement strand
AATCTCAAAAAAAGAATTTCTTAATAATAAGAGAAATAAAAAATGGGATAATATTAATCGCTGTTGTTGAAAGAATAGATTGCTTTATTGAAGCCCTGATAATATTATCTTCGCACCCAATCACATTTATCAAAAATTATGTTTCGAATTGCAATTATTGGTCGTCCAAATGTTGGAAAATCAACTCTTTTTAACAAACTTATTGGCAAAAGCTTCGCCATCACCGATGATACTCCCGGTGTTACTCGTGATCGTAAAGAAGCTCATGGCAAATTGGGGCCACTTGAATTTATAGCCATCGATACCGCAGGGCTAGAACATCAAATAACTAACGAATCGCTTGAGAAAAGAATGGTCGAACAAACTCATTATGCGGTTGAGGATGCGGATTTATGTTTATTTGTGGTTGATGGCAAACTTGGATTAAATAACGATGATTATCATTTTGCCGAATGGCTCAGAAAAATCAAAAAACCTACCATACTAATCGCCAATAAATGTGAAAATTTAAACGAAGCAACTTTTGAAAAAGAGTATTATCGACTTGGCTTCGGCAAACCAATCGCCATATCGGCCGAACATAAAATTGGTTTCGGTGATTTATACGAAAAAATTTCTCCAGAAATTGAAAAATATGAAAAAATTTTTGAAGAATTAAATTTAAATTCTGATTCAAGTTTTGATGATGAAAATAGTGAATTAATTTATCAATTTCAAATTGCCGTTATTGGTAAACCCAACGCTGGTAAATCAAGTTTTTTAAATAAAGTTTTAAAAAAAGATCGCTTTATTGTTGGTCCCGAAGCGGGAATTACAAGAGATGCTATTGCGGTCGATTATGATTACAAAAATTACAAAATTAGATTTATTGACACCGCCGGAATTCGTAAAAAAAGTGCAATTCATCAAAAACTTGAAAAGCTCTCGACCATCGATAGTTATCGAGCCATTCGTTTTGCTCAAATTATCGTTCTTTTAATCGATGCAAATTCTTTACTTGATCACCAAGATTTGGCCCTAGCCGGTCAAGTCTTAAAAGAGGGTCGTGCGTTAATATTTGCCATCAATAAAATCGATCAAGTAAGTGGTGATAAAGAAATTTTTATGCGCAAAGTTCGTCAACAAATTCAAGATTTGTTACCTGAAATTCAAGGTGCGCCAATTGTTGGCGTCTCAGCAAAAACTGGGTATAACGTCGAAAAAACCTTGGATTTAGCGATTGAAACCCATAAGCAATGGAACAATTATCTTAACACTACCAAATTAGTTGAATGGCTTAAATATGCGGAATCTCAACATTCTCCAAAGCTTTACAAGGGTAAGGCCATCAAATTAAAGTATGTTACTCAAATCAAAAAGCGTCCACCAACTTTTGCAGTTTTTACCAACTATCCGAAGCCACTTGAAGGTTCTTATCAAAGATATCTTATTAACTCTTTAAGGGAATATTTCTCTCTAAACTATACTCCTATTAGATTGTATTTTAGAAAAAGCGAAAACCCATTTGCCGATAAAAAAGACAAAGTTTTTTCAAAAAAATTGCACCAACCCAAAAAATAAAAAATTTTTAATTTTGGCTTTTACTTGATGTTATTATGCCAAAATCTAATTTCGTCTAAAGCTCTGGCGCCGTATGCTTCTTTGCGATTCTCTCGCTTCAAATTATCCGCCAAAGGCTCAAACAATCCAAAGTTTACATTCATCGGTTGATAATCATTTTCTTGGGTAATTTTTTGTTGCTCTAAGTCGGGCGCAATATGGTTTAGCAGGCTTCCAAGAGCGGTTTTATTATTGGGGCGAGAAATTTTTTTGTCAGGATTTTGCAAAAAATTCGCAATAAAAATTCCGGTAATCAAGCCCATGCTCGCCGACTCAACATAGCCCTCAACACCCGTAATTTGCCCAGCGAAATAAATATTTGGGTGTTTTTTAAATCTTCCAAATTCATCGAGTAATTTTGGAGAATTAATAAAAGTGTTGCGATGAATCCCACCCAGCCTTGCAAATTCTGCATTTTCGAGGCCAGTAATAGTTCTAAAAATTCGTTGTTGCTCAGCATATTTCATCTTCGTTTGAAAACCCACCATGTTGTAAATCGTGCCTGACTTGTTGTCTTGGCGGAGTTGAACAACGGCGTAAGGCTTTTCTTTTCTATTTTTAAGAGGCGTGCCCTCGGGAGATTTTGCAAAATGCGGATTGGTCAAACCCACAGGCTTCATCGGGCCAAAGCGTAAAACCTCGGCACCGCGACGCGCCATTTCTTCGATTGGCAAACAACCGTTAAAATAAGGTGTGTCTTTTTCCCACTCCTTGAACTCAGTTTTCTCGGCCCTCAACAAATCATCAACGAATTGATAATATTGCTCTTTGTCGAGCGGGCAATTTATGTAATCAACGCCCGAGCCCTTATCGTAGCGCGATTGAAACCATGCTTTTGAAAAATTAATCGAATCTTTAAAAATTATCGGCGCGATGGCATCGAAAAAAGCTAAATGCTTTTCATCGCTATGTTTTTGAATTGATTTACTAAGAGCGTCAGAGGTTAGAGGGCCGGTGGCGATAACCCAAATTTCGCGAGAATCGACGGGAAGTTCGAGAATTTCTTGGCGCAAAATTTTTACTTTTTTGGTTTCTAAAAGTTTTGTTTCGATAAATTTAGAGAAACCCTCGCGATCAACCGCCAAAGCCGATCCAGCTGGAACTTTATTGGCATCGGCCGAAGACATTATAAGCGAGTTAAGAAAGCGCATTTCATGATGCAAAAGGCCTATCGCGGTTGAAAGCTCATCACTGCGAAGCGAATTAGAGCACACTAATTCGGCAAAATTGGCGGTACGATGCGCGAATGTTTGGCGCGACTCGGTACGCATTTCAAACAACTCAACGTCAATTCCGCGTGATGCCAATTGCCAAGCGCATTCAGATCCGGCTAATCCAGCACCAATAACATTAACTTTGCTCATAAATATGAATTAAATTTTAGAAAATTTTAGACAACAAAAAAGCCAGTGACGAAATTTCGCCACTGGCTCTCTAAGTAAGCATTATTTACAATTAATTGCCGTAAACAACAGTGCAACCTTCTTGGAAGATTGGGATATAAAGGTTGAAAGCTTCAAAAGTTCTATCAACAAAAGCTACTTTAGAAATTCCACCATTCTTTTTGGCGGTATCGATTGAAGAATCACCAGTCGAAACCACACCTAATGTTGATTTAACACAAGCTTTTCCAGATTTAGTAGGTTGAACCGAATTATCTACACGAGAGATTGGATCACGATCTTTCCATGAAGTATAAATAAAACCAGAATTAACTCCATTTGATGTTTGTGCGCATGATGCCAGGATTTTATGCGTCAATCGTTTAGTTTTTGACAAAATCTATTGATGTTAAAAGAGTGAATTGGGGAGCGAATTGGGGAATGAATTAGGGATTTTAATTAACGGGTTTTGGGATGGTAACTGGTGACATAGGTATATTAGAAAAATTCATCGAATTAGATATTGGTATTTGTGAATTCATGGGAGGTATATTAGAATTATTAATTGTTGGATCATTTCCAAAATTCTGCATTGGTTTTTTGGCACCTTTTTCGTTTTTTAAAACAGTTGAGTTTTTGGAAGCTAAGCTCCATTTGAATAAGTTTGCATGTTATATACGCAAACAATATCGCTTCCGTTTCGAAGGGTGTATTGCGCAGAAACTTTTTCAACAATAATATATTTTCCAGCAATTCGGTAGTTGACAAGCGATTCATATCCATCGGAATCAACTGAATAAATAGCTGGGGCCTCAGAATTTTTTGAGGCAAATTCAAGATAAGTAAAAATACCGTCATCAAAAACCTTTGTGGGCGCGATAAGTTTCTCACCCGTATATTGATAATTAAAATTATAAGCTGATAGGTCTCTAAGATCAGGTTCATCTGAGGGCGGAGCCTTTGCAAATTCAACAATATTTTTGTCTTTATCATCGGGATAAGAAAACTTAACAACAAAAATTAAATCCTTATCGCCCAATCCTTTTGCTTCTTTGGCAACCAATTCAAAATGATAAACTCTTTTATTGGTTAAAACAGTCATGTTAGTTTCGGAATTATCCTCACCAACAGGCTTTAAAAACAAACGATTATCAAGGGTTTCAACTAGCCATAAAGTTGGATTGCCCATTGAAATTGTATTTATGACTTCACCACCTTCAAACTCGATAAATCCTTGATAAGTGTAATGACCAAAGTAACGATAGAGCTCGTTAGGATTATAAACATAGCTTCTGAATTTTTTTTCTGTGCCTAAAAATCTAGGTAATTGAGCTGAAAGAGCGGTGTTTGAAATAATGATTGCAAAGAAAAGTGAAATAATAATTTTTTTAATCATTGATAAGTTTTTTATTAATGAATGTTGATTCTTAACGTTATCTTTTAACTCTGTATAAAACATATTGGTTAACATTAAAAGTTATGTTTGATTTCGTGTCGTTTTTAAAAATTGGCTGATAGTCATATTTAATTTTAACTAAAAATTCTTCATTAACTTTTTTTATATTACCGATTTCATCAACAGTTGTTGTTGTAGCAGCAAAAGAAACATCGGCTTCGGTTGGAATGGTGTTGGCGATAAAGAAAATTATTTTTTCAGCAAAATTTTTGGGTTGTCGACGATAAAACTTTAAAGATGTGACTTTGATATCGCGCTTGGAATTTTTTCCAAAAAATCTGATTGGGCTACTTGGATTTTCTTTAGACATAAAGATTTGAAAATTTTTATATTCACGAAAATTTGAGTTGTTTTTTATGCGATTAAATTTTTTGTTTACATCTTCAATTTTGGCTTTTCTGAAATCAAATTGTTCCCGATCTTGAACGTAATTTATGAGCAAATATTTGATTACTGAATCATCGAAATTTTCAATTCTTGGATCAAACCCCGCTTCGCCTTGTCGAGGTTTAAGCTTAACAATTCTGGGAGAAAATCGATCCTTATCTGCATACGCATTTTTTGCTGAAGTAAAAATGGGCTGTTGAACCACAAGCGGAAATATTGAGTCCGACATAGTTTTAACAACATAAATCATGAAAAAAAGAAGAAGAATAGTGAGAATTAAGTAAGCTCTATCGCATATTGGAGTAATGTAACGCAAATGATACCAATCAAGGGCATCTTTAAAATATTTACCAGAATCAACGCTTTCTTTTACAAGATTACAATATTCAATTTGTTCTTCTTTATCTTCGATGTATTCAGAGTTGTAAGAAGTTTTTTTGATTTCAGGCATTATAAAATTTCAATTTTTTCATTTTTATTGATTTTGTTAATGCAAAATATCATTAACTCAAGAGCTTGCGATAACTTTGATGAATTCACTCCCCTAAAAACTAACGAGGTTCCGCCTTCAAAGGGATAACTCCCCATCGAAATGTCTGGAAATTGCAATTGAAGATTAGATAAATCTTTAGCAATAATGCTTTCGGTAAGGGAAATTTTTAACTCTCGACTAAGAATTTTTTCACCAGTTTTTAAAAAATTTATGGATGCTTTAAACATAGCTTGAAATATTTTAGGAACACCAGCCATAACAAATACATTTTCAATTACAAAACCGGGAGCGGATGAAACTGGATTATCAAGCAACGAAGCGTTTTTTGGAAGATAGGCCATTTTCATTCTGGCTTCGTTAACATTATTTTCGCCATAATGATGAATGAGAATTTTCTTTGCAATATCGTTTAGAATAAGTGGCTGGTTAAAAGCTTTGGCGACACTCATCGAAGTAATATCATCGTGAGTTGGACCAATTCCTCCGCTGGTAAAAATATAATTGTACTTATTTCTGAGCTCGTTAATTGTTGAAATAATTTCGGCTTCAATATCACCGACAACCCTAACTTCTTTCAAAATAATTCCAATTTCAGATAAATTTTTGGCCAAAAAGTTAAGATTTTGATCGACTGTCCTGCCGGATAAAATTTCATCACCAATTATTATAAATCCTGCGGTAATAAAATTATTATTCATGGTTGGAATAGATAAA
>RFYG01000078.1 GCA_009925685.1 Pseudomonadota bacterium | reverse complement strand
TGTGGGTTAAGCGATGTTACATAATCCTGATCCTTGACAAAATGAATTTCAAGCAACATTTTAGCCTTTTGCTTAGTAGAGAATTCTAACCATCTCCAAACATCATCCAAGTCGATAACAAAGTCATTATTGGGGTCATACTTTAAAAAGCCGTAAAAACTAGCAACAAAAAGTTGTTGTTCAGTTTCTGAAAATTTGGCCTGGATTTTAGTTAAGAGTTTATTTTGGTAAGTGGCAGATAACTTACTTATTGGATTGTGTTCAATCAAATCGACGATATTAAAAGATTCCATGGTTATATATTATACCGACGCGGATGACTTTAATTTGGTTATTGCTATTAAAAGAGATGTAGATAATGGAATTATCTGAGATTTCTCTTTTAAGGGATTCATTTTCGGGATACTGAATCCAGATATCCTGGCTTTTTCCGTCAGGGCCTAGTTTCACAGAGGGAAGCAGAGTAGTGGAATCCAATTCTCTAAATCCTATGATTTTTTTAACGTGCTCAATCGAAGAAAATGTTGGAAGCGTAAACTTGTCGAGCGATGAATTTAAAATGAAATGATATAAAATTTATAACCAAATAATAATTCTCAAAATTAATAAATTTAAGCTTAGTTATAGAAAAGATATAAACTAAATTAGAAAAAATATATTAATTATAAATATTCATGATAATTGATCATGTTTAATCATATTTCTTATAAAAATATCTAATTTTAGTGTAGTTTTAAAATTTATTTTACTATCAAACATACCAGAACCATCGATTAACATAATTTGTAGAGGAAACCCTTTCATTCTAAATCTTCAAAACCAAAAAAATTTACAATTTTTTCCTTCAAGAAATATATCAAAAAACCTTGTTTTGATTCGATTTTTATATTTTGGGTTTAGTTGTTTTGTAAAATTATTTTTGTTTTTTCGATGATGTTTTTAAATATGTCAATTTCATAATTATCATATTTGCTTTGCATTACCGAAGTAATTCTTTCTAACCCCATTCCAGTGTCGATGCAGGGTTTTGGTAAAGGTTTCATTGATCCATCTTTGCTTTTTTCAAATTGCATAAATACCAAGTTCCAAATCTCAATAAAGCGGTCTCCGTCTTGGTCCTTAGATCCGGGGGGGCCACCAAAAATTTTATCACCATGGTCGTAAAAAATTTCTGAACATGGTCCGCAAGGCCCAGTTTCGCCCATTGACCAAAAATTGTCGTCGGTGGCGATGCGGATAATTTTTTCGTCGCCAAAGCCAGCGATTTTTTGCCAGAAGTTTTTGGCTTCATCATCATTGTGATAAACTGTAACCAGAAGTTTGTCTTTGCTAAGTCCAAGTTCTTTATTTAAAAATTCCCAAGCATAAAAAATGGCTTCTTCTTTAAAATAATCGCCAAATGAAAAATTGCCAAGCATCTCAAAAAAAGTATGGTGGCGAGCGGTAAATCCAACGTTGTCGAGGTCGTTATGTTTTCCTCCGGCGCGAACGCATTTTTGCGAAGTGGCAATTCTTTTGAATTTTGGCTCTTCAACACCAATGAAAAAGTTTTTGAACTGATTCATACCAGCGTTAGAGAACATAAGACTTGGGTCGTTATGCGGAATAAGAGGACTTGAAGGCAAAATTTGATGTCCGTTTTTAGCAAAATAATCTAAAAAACTTTGGCGAATCTGATTGGTTTTCATGAAATTTTTTTTAAGTTAATGCAAAGCAAGCTATAAGCCGGATTCTGTAATTGATTTCTCAATCGTTAGTCATTCATCTGGGATTGTTATTGCTAACAACCTCTAGCAACCTACCCAAATGGCAATAAAAAAGCTTATTTGTATAAATACGCGCCATTTCTATTTGGTCTTGCTCCCAATAGGGTTTTTCCAAATTCATGTTGCCATGAAAGCGTGTGAGCTCTTACCTCACATTTTCACTCTCGCCCTTTATTTGATAAAGTTTTAATAAATCAAATAAATTAAATCCGATGAAGGTTTAAGGCAGTATGTTCTCTGTGACACTTTCCCTAAGTAAATTAAATTGCTCTAATTAACTTGCCAGTCGTTAACTGGTATTGTGCTTTTTTGGAGTCCGGACTTTCCTCTAATTTTCAAGTTTTAAAAAACTAAAATCAGCGACCAACCGCTTGCCTTACAAGTTTTTCATTTTAAAATGGAGGGGTTCATTTGCAACTTTAAAGATTTTTAAATTGAAAAAAGTTTTTTCTGGAATACAGCCCACCGGCAATATCCACATCGGAAATTATCTTGGAGCCATCAAAAATTGGATTACACTTCAGAATGACAATGAATGTTTGTTTGGAGTTATGAATTTGCACGCCATTACCCTTAAACAAAATCCGGTTGAACTTAAAAATAATATTTTAAAAACTGTCGCCACTTATATTGCTTGTGGTCTAGACTTAAAAAAATCTAAAATTTTTATTCAAAGCGATGTACCAGAGCATCTTGAATTGGCTTGGGTTCTTGGCACTCTTACACCGCTAGGCTGGTTAAATCGCATGACGCAATTTAAAGACAAGGTCGGTTCGGAATCAAGTGCTGGAAGTGCCGATGGTGCAGGGTTTGGTGATGACTCAAGTGGTGAAAAAGAAAATAAAAACGCTAATCTCGGCTTATATTCTTATCCGGTTTTAATGGCTTCCGATATTTTACTTTACAAAGCTGATTATGTCCCAGTTGGTGAAGATCAAAAACAACATCTTGAACTTACTCGTGACATAGCTGGCGCTTTTAATCGTAGTTTCGGTATCGAATATTTTAAGCTTCCCGAACCGCTTATCATTAAGCAAACTAAGCGCATTATGTCTCTTCAAGATGGCGCTAAAAAAATGAGCAAGTCTGATCCATCATTGATTTCTCGAATCAATCTTGACGATTCGGCTGACGAAATTACCAAAAAAATCAAAAAATCTAAAACTGACTCTATTGCTGAAATTTATTACGATGAATCGCGTCCCGAAATTTATAATTTACTCAATATTTTTGCGAGTTTTAGCAAAAAATCTCCAACTGAAGTTGCTAATCAATACCAAAACCACGGTTTTGGAAAATTTAAACAAGATTTGGCGGAGGTTGTAATTGCTGAATTGGAGCCAATTTCTAAAAATATTTATAATCTTCTCAAAGAGCAAAGCTACCTTCTCAAAATTATCGAAGATGGAAAGTTATATGCCAAAGATGTTGCCTCCAAAACTCGGCAAGATGTTTACAAAATAATCGGACTTAATTAAGCATGACTAAAATTTTACCATCTTTAGAACAGCAGATTTTGCACCTTAAAAAACAACGAAATGCGGTAATATTAGCCCATTTTTATCAAGATTCTGAAATTCAAGATATTGCAGATTTTGTTGGCGATTCTCTCGATTTATCGCGCAAAGCTTCAAACACTTCGGCTGATGAAATTATTTTTTGCGGAGTCAAATTTATGGCCGAAGTTGCTAAAATTTTGTCACCTCAAAAAAGAGTTTTGATCCCAGATTATAAAGCTGGTTGTAGCCTCGAAGATTCTTGTCAACCTCAAGATTTTGCTAAATTTCGCGCTCTTCACCCCGATGCAATTGCAATTACTTACATTAATTGTTCGGCACAAATTAAGGCTCTAAGTGATATAATTGTTACTTCAACTAATGCGCAAAAAATTATCTCCCAAATTCCAAAAAACCAAAAAATAATTTTTGCTCCCGATCAACATCTTGGCAAATATATCGCCAAACAAACCGCTCGCGATATGATTTTGTGGAATGGAAGTTGTATTGTTCACGAACAATTTAGTGAAAAAGAGTTGGTTAAATTAATAGCCAATCATTCTCAGGCCTTGGTTATAGCTCACCCAGAATGCCCCGAACAACTCCTTAAATACGCTCATCATATTGGCTCTACCTCATCGCTGTTGAATTTTGTTAAAATTAATCAAAGGTCAGAATTTATTGTACTTACTGAACCGCATATAATTCACCAAATGCGCAAAATAAATCCAATGGCACAATTTTACGATTGTCCATTTATTGATACTACGGGCTGTTCGGCTTGCAATAATTGTCCTCACATGCAACTTAATAATCTTGAAAAACTTCTTGAGGTTATGGAGCGAGGAAATAATTCTCGATTCGGAGGTGAAATTCAACTCGACGAAGCCACTAGAATCAAAGCTGAAAAGCCTCTTCGTAAAATGCTTGAAATGTCATAAATATGCAAATAATTCTTGCCAAACCTCGTGGTTTTTGTGCTGGCGTAACACGCGCTATTGAAACAGTCGAAAGAGCTATTGCCAAGTTCGGCGCCCCTGTTTATGTCCGTCATGAAATTGTTCACAATAAATTTGTTGTCGAGTCATTGAAAAAAAAGGGGGCAATTTTTGTAAATGAAGTTGAGCAGATCCCCACTGGCGCTATTTCAATTTTTTCGGCGCACGGCGTTTCCGATAAAGTCGAGGAAGATGCCACCAAAAGAGGTCTTGATGTGATTGATGCAACTTGTCCTCTGGTTAGTAAGGTTCATCGCGAAGCTAAAAAATACGAAGAAGAAAATTACGAAATAATTTTAATTGGACATCGAGGTCATCCCGAGGTTGAAGGCACTTCTGGGCGCGTCAAAAAGCCTGTTATTTTGGTTACCAATGAAGAAGATGCGCGCAACATCCAAATTAACAATTCGCAAAAAATTGCTTATGTTTCGCAAACAACTCTAAGTGTTGATGATACTAAAAAAATCGTTGAAATACTTGAGCAAAGATTTCCATCGCTCGAAAAAGGTTTGGCAACCAAGGATATTTGCTATGCTACCCAAAACCGACAAGATGCGGTTAGAAGTTTGTGTAAAATTGTTGATTTGTTGTTGGTAATTGGAGCGCAAAATTCCTCAAATTCCAATCGTTTGCGTGATTTAGGAGAGGAGTCAGGATTGCCTTCCTATTTAATTAATGGCGCCTCAGATATTCAAAAAAATTGGTTTAAAAATGTTGAAAAAATCGGTTTAACTGCTGGCGCTTCGGCTCCCGAAATTTTAGTTCAAGAAGTGATCACTAAAATCAAAGAAATATCCAAGGATGAAGTGTTGGTTTCGGATATGAATGGCATTGAAGAAAGTACTTTTTTTGCACTTCCGCGTAAGGTGCGCAAATAATTCAAAAAAATCTATAGCTCACTAGCAAGAGATCGCTCAACAAATAGTCAATTTTTCTTCTAATTTATTGTTACTTGACCGTTAAATTAAGGATAAAATTTCTTTCAATTTATTATTATGAAAACCCACAAAATAAGAAATCATAGCGAGGAAAATCATTGCTAATGTTCGAGAGAATGGCAATTTTAGCGCGAGATAAACTTTGATGCATGAGTAGAAGTGTCTTGGCAATTATTGTTGTAATATCGTTAATATTCTTAACAAAATCCAAACTACTCAATATTTTACGACTGAATTAAATGCTAATTTAGCAATGACAATGTCTTTAACCAGCAAGAGAACATTCATCAAATTTCCTATCAAATTCTGGCATTTAGAAGGTTAATATTTTGCTTATGGATAGTTGCAAATATGTTAAAATAATTGGTTTGAAATTCTGCTAAAGTTTATTTCAAACCAATATTTATTAACTTTATTTAGTTGGGCCATTTTTTTCATGTTGAGGTTCTGGTGGTTTAGCAGTTGGTTTTTGGGGACTATTACTTGGTGGTGAGCCAAAAATTTGTGATAAGCTAAGTTTATCAAAAATATTTTTTAATAAACTAGAACTAACAGGCTTATCTTCTTTATCTTTACTTTTAGTATCAGCTAATTTTTGGATTTCATTAGATAATTCCTTGATTTGACTTCCATCTAATTTAGAAATTATTTTAATTAAATCTTTTATTTCCAATCTTTGACCATTAACGGGGTTAGTTTCTTCTGGTTTTAATAAATTTTTAAAAAAATTATCAAAACCTTCATTACCTTGCGGTGAATTTTGTCCTGTTTGATTTGTTGGCACCGGCGGAAATGGCACTTGCCCTTTCGGTCCTATTGGCATCGGCGGAACTGGCACTTGCCCTTTCGGTCCTATTGGCATCGGCGGAACTGGCACTTGCCCTTTCGGTCC
>RFYG01000077.1 GCA_009925685.1 Pseudomonadota bacterium | reverse complement strand
TTAAATTAAGACTCATTCATATATTTTTACAAATCAACTCATCAATAACTCCTAAA
The DNA here is from genome assembly GCA_009925685.1 of Pseudomonadota bacterium. GTDB lineage: Bacteria > Pseudomonadota > Alphaproteobacteria > Rickettsiales > UBA1997 > CAILUF01. Next base: position 6,124 of record RFYG01000077.1, on the reverse strand, counting down.
CAAAATTATCATGACCTCTTCTCATTCCGAAAAAATGAAATTTAAGCGCATTTTATTTAAAGTTTCGGGCGAGGCGATGATGGGGGATCAGCAATTCGGACATGATGTAAAGGCGATTGATAAAATCTGCAAACAAATTATTTCGGCACATAATTTAGGTTGCGAGATTAGTTTGGTAGTTGGTGGGGGCAATATTTTTCGTGGTGTTTCAAAAGCTTCAGAGGGCATGGAAAGAGTTACCGCCGATTATATGGGTATGTTGGCCACATGCATTAACGGTCTTGCATTGCAAAGCGCACTTGAAAAACTTGGACTTGAAACCAGAATGCTTTCCGCAATTCCAATAAACAATATCTGCGAACCCTACATAAAAAGACGCGCGGCTCGACATCTTGAAAAGGGTCGAGTTGTGATCTTTTCTGCTGGAACCGGTAATCCTTTTTTCACAACTGATACAGCTGCGGTTCTTCGCGCAGTTGAAATGAATTGCGATGTAATTTTAAAAGGAACTCAAGTTGATGGGGTTTATACAGCTGATCCAAAAATTGATAAAACTGCAACTCGTTACGAAAAGCTAAAATATATTGATGTAATTAAGCAAGACTTAAGGGTCATGGATCAAACTGCCATAACCCTCGCCAAAGATAATAAACTGCCGATAGTTGTTTTTTCTATCAAAGAAGAAAACGCTTTACATGAAGTGGTTCTTGGGCGCGGAAAATTCACAATAATCAACTAAATAACTAACTAAATATTCACATTATGATAAATCAACTTGTCGATAAGGCGCGTAAAAAAATGGATGAAACTATTTCATCTCTCAAAAGAGATCTTGATTCAATTTCAACTGGTCGCGCTAGTCCAAATCTTCTCGATACAATTCGCGTTGAGGTATATGGCCAATTTATGCCAATTTCTCAATTAGCGAGTATTTCGGTTCCGGAGGCAACAACACTAGCAATCCAAGCTTGGGATAAAGATAGTGTCAAAGCCATTGAAAAAGCTATAATCAATTCAAATTTAGGCTTCAATCCTACGGTTGATGGCACTTTGCTTAGAATCAATATTCCCAAACTTAGTGAAGAGAGGCGTAAAGACTTGGTAAAACTTGCCAAAAAATACGGTGAAGATAAAAAGATCGCTCTTCGCAATATTCGTCGTGATGTTCTTGATGATTTTAAGAAAAATGAAAAAGAAATCGGCGCCTCTAAAGATCAAATTCATGGTTTTACAGATATAATTCAAAAAATAACCGACGAATTTGTCGCTAAAGTTGATCAAATGGTTGACCTCAAAGAAAAAGACCTACTTAAAATCTAGTTGAGTGTTAAATTTTGGCGCAAAAAAACATTCTGGCCAACATATTCAAGCTCCAAATCATGTTGCAATAATTATGGACGGGAATGCTCGTTACGCTTCTAAGCGAGGTTTGCCAATGCAAGTTGGCCACAAAATGGGCGCCGAAAATGTTAAGAAAATTGCTAAAAATTGTATTGAGCTTGGTATCAAATTTTTAACGCTTTATGCCTTTTCATCGGAGAATTGGAACCGACCAATTGAGGAAGTTAATTATTTAATGCAACTGCTTCACGACTACTTGGCGGAAGAGTCTGAAGAGCTTTCTAAAAATGGTGTTAAAATTATTGTTGCGGGTAATCTCGACAATGTTGAAGAAAAACTTAAGGTTAAAATTTCTGAAGTTGAAAATGCTACAAAATATAATGATAAACTTACTTTGGTGGTGGCTTTTTCTTATGGCGCAAGGCAAGAAATCCTTGATGCGACAAAAAAAATTGCCATTGCTATAAAAAACGACAAAATTACAATTGATGACATCGACGAAAATCTCTTTAAAAAATTTCTATATAATCCCGAAATACCTTATCCCGACCTTTTAATCAGAACGGCAGGAGACTTACGGGTTAGTAATTTTTTATTGTGGCAAATTGCTTACACCGAATTCTATTTTAGCCACAAATTTTGGCCCGAATTTAACAAAACTGAACTACTCATCGCAATCAATAATTTTAATCAAAGACAGAGGCGCTATGGAAAAAGATAAAATTTTTAAAATATTAAAATTGCCGATTTTGATCTACAAAATCGGTTTGTTAATTTTTAACAAACTAGTTTCCCAAGTTCATTATCTTGATCCATCTGAAAACACCAGAAAGCGCATTATTAGTTCGCTAATCATGATTCCAATTGCTCTTATTGCCATCTTTCAATCCCAAAAGTTATTTATATTTCTGGCGATTGTAATTGCTGTTTTGATGTCATTTGAATGGACCGAGATGACTTATAAAATGCCCGATAAAAATAAATGGCGCTTAATTGGATTTTTTTACATTGCCATTCCAATTTATTGCGCTGTTGCTATCAGAATTCTTGATAACGAAATTTTGTTTTGGATGTTTTCCATAATTTGGGCTACCGATATTTTTGCTTTTTTTGCTGGAAAATCTTTGGGCGGGCCAAAATTAGCACCCGCAATTAGCCCCAACAAAACCTGGTCAGGTCTCATTGGCGGAACGCTTGCCAGCATGGCAATAGGTCTAATTTCGGCAATAATTTTCCCTGGCTCGGTCGGATTTTTCTTGATCGTAAGCATAATTATTTCTTTGGTTGAACAAATGAGCGACTTAGATATTATTCCCGGACATGGCGGAGTTCTTGATCGTCTTGATGGTATGATTTTTGTTGCACCTTTGGTTTACTTGATAATTTTAGTTTTTCCTTCGCAATTCGGTTTGGCTTAAAATATGAATATCGAAAATGATTTTCTTGAAATTGCCGGTAAAAAATTTCACTCAAGATTATTAGTCGGGACTGGCAAATATGTTAGTTTTGAAGAAACTGCCCAAGCTATTGAGGCTTCTGGAGCCGAAATCGTTACTGTTGCTTTGCGAAGGGTTAATATTGAAAAAAAAGGTGAGCCAATGCTCCAAGATTTCATTAGTCCTTTAAAATATACTTATCTTCCCAACACCGCTGGGTGCTACAATGCTGAAGATGCGGTTCGAACTCTCAAATTAGCTCGCCAAGCTGGCGGGTGGAGTTTAGTAAAACTTGAAGTTTTATCGGATGATAAAACTTTATATCCAAATGTTATTCAAACCATCAAAGCCTGTGAAATGTTGATAAAAGATGATTTTCAAGTGATGGTATACACCAACGATGACCCAATTGTTGCTAAAGAACTAGAAAGCATGGGTTGTTGCGCTATAATGCCTTTGGGAGCTCCAATTGGATCGGGTTTGGGCATTCAAAATCGTTTAAATATTGAATTTATTGTTGAGCAGTCCAAAGTTCCGGTTTTGGTTGACGCTGGAGTCGGTACCGCTTCAGATGCTTCAATTGCTATGGAAATTGGTTGCGATGGGGTCCTTATGAATACTGCCATTGCCAAGGCTCAAAATCCGGTTAAAATGGCTAGAGCTATGAAATTGGCGGTCGAGGCTGGGCGTTTGGCATTTTTAGCGGGTCGAATGGAAAAAAAGAAATTCGCCTCACCATCATCGCCGATTATTGGCAAAATTACGCAAAATTAATTTATGAATCATAAATTTCATCCCTCCATTCTTAGAGCCTACGATATTCGCGGAGTCTATAATCAAACATTATTTGATAACGATGCTTACTTTGTTGGCAAATGTTTCGCCTATATTTTAAAGCGTTTCGGCAAAAATAAGATGGCAGTGGCCTGCGATGGTCGAATGAGTTCTCCAACCCTCAAAGAGCGCTTAATTCAAGGGTTGTGCGAAAGCGGTATTTCAGTGATTGATGTCGGTCTTGGACCAACTCCTATGTTGTATTTCTCAGTTTATGAACTTGATCTTGATGCTGGAATTATGGTTACCGGTTCACATAATCCTAAGGATCACAACGGTTTTAAAATGATGATAAAAGGACAAAATTTTCACGGAGAAAATATTTTGGAACTGGCCAAAATTCTTGAAAATCACGATTTTATTTCGGGCGATGGCTCGTTATCATATTTCGATATTAAAGAAAAATATGTTGAAAGATTAGTAGTTGATTGTGCTATTTTACAAAGCCCAAGTGAATTACTAAATGAATTAGATAACCCAATTTTAAAGAAAAAATTAAAAATTGCGTGGGATTGTGGCAACGGATCGGCCGGTGAAATTGCCACTATGCTTTCAAAGCGCATCTTTGGTGAACATATTTTACTTTTTAATGATATTGACGGCAACTTTCCGAATCATCATCCAGATCCAACCGAAGCCAAAAATTTACAAGATTTGATTGCGGTGGTCAAAGAACAAAAATGCGATTTTGGAATTGCTTTTGATGGCGACGGCGATCGGATTGGCGTAGTTGATGGCGAGGGCGAGATAATTTGGGGTGACCAACTTTTAATTTTTTATGCTCGCGATATTTTACAAAAAAATCCCGGTGCTACAATTATCGCCGATGTTAAAGCTTCGGCAACCTTATTTAAAGAAATTACCCACGCCAACGGGGTCGCTGTGATGTGGAAAACTGGACATTCATTAATCAAGGCCAAAATGAAAGAGCTCAAGGCTAGTTTGGCTGGAGAGATGTCGGGACATATCTTTTTTGCCGACAATTATTATGGTTTTGACGATGCGCTTTATGCCTCAATTAGACTTATCAATATTTTGGCCACCTCATCGCAAAATTTGGCTACCATGCGCGCAAGCCTTCCTAAAAGCTATGCCACACCAGAAATTCGTATCGAAACTTCTGAAGACCAAAAGTTTAAAATCGTTGATAATTTAAAAGAATTACTTCTTCAAAATAATGAAAATTTTATCGATATTGATGGCATTAGAGCTTTTAATGACAAAGGTTGGTGGTTAATTCGGGCTTCAAATACCCAAAGTGTTTTGGTGGCTAGATGCGAAGCAAATTCACCTGAAAATTTAGATGAAATTAAGGCCAATTTACGGCAAAAACTTGATTTTTGTAACATTAAAATTCCTCACGAAATACAATGAAAATCATTGCTATTACTGGAGGTGTAGCCTCTGGCAAAAATCTTGTTGCGAAAATTTTTGAAAAATTTGGTGCCAAGACTTTTGACGCCGATGACGAAGTGCATAAACTCTTAAAATCTGATCTAGAAACCATAAATCAAATATCAAAAATTTTTCCACAAACCAAAATTAATAATCAAATATCTCGTGAAATTTTGGGTAAAATAGTTTTTGAAAATAAACAAAATTTAAAAGTTTTAGAGCAAATTATTCATCCGTTAATTCGACAAAAATACCAAGATTTTATTGATTATAATCAAATTAATGATCAAAAAATTGTTATTCTTAACATTCCACTTCTTCTCGAAAATCAAGCTCAAGGTTTTAAATATTTTTATGATTATTTGGTTACTATTAAGTGCGATAAAAAAACTCGTAAGCAACGTTTTATTGCGCGATACAAAAAGCATATTTTAAATAATAATCCAAATCCCGAGATTGACGATTTGCAAATTGAAAAACGCTTTGAAGAAATTGTTAAAATTCAAATTGACGATGAAACGCGTTTGGCAAAGTCTGATTTTGTGATCGATAATAATTCCGATGCTCATTTTGCTGAATTTCAAGTTAAGAAAATTCTTAATCAAATTTTATAAATTCTCTAAATATCCATGAAATTATTTTTGCTAATTTATTTATTTTTTAATTTTTTATTTAATCAAGCTATGGCAGATCTACCTAAAATTTCTTCAAAAAATTATCAAAAAAATATACAAAATCTTACCGAATTTCAAAAATATGTTATTGAGCAAAACGGCACGGAGCCAGCTTTTAGAAACCTTTATTGGGATCATCATGAAGAAGGAATTTATGTCGATGCTTCATCCGGCGAACCATTATTTTCTTCGCTTGATAAATTTGATTCGGGTTCGGGTTGGCCAAGTTTTACCAAGCCAATTAATGGAATTGAGGTAATTAAAAAAACTGATCACTCTCATAATATGAAAAGAGTTGAAGTTAGATCAAAGTTTGGTGATTCTCACCTTGGACATGTTTTTGATGACGGGCCAATCGAGAAGGGTGGCCTTCGCTACTGCATAAATTCAGCTTCTATAAAGTTTATCGCGCGTAAAGATTTAAAAAAAGAAGGCTATGAAGAA
>RFYG01000076.1 GCA_009925685.1 Pseudomonadota bacterium | reverse complement strand
TTAAAAAATATTTTAAAAAAATCCAAGTTGAAGTCGAAAGTTTTAATGGCTCACTTTTGTGGGAACCGCTCGAAATTTTAAAAGACGACAAAACACCTTATAAAGTTTTTACTCCTTATTATCGCAAAGGATGTCTAATCAATGCTCTCAAGCCTCGAAAGCCTCGGGATTGTCCACAAGATTTAAAAATTTTTAAAGATAATGACTCGCTTACTTTACAAAATTTAAAACTTCTTTCGCCAATAAATTGGCATTTAAAAATGCAAAAATATTGGCAAATTGGCGAAAATCATGCTCAAAAAAAACTTAAAGATTTTGTTAAAAACTCCCTCCAAAACTACAAAAATGGTCGAGATTTTCCGTACTTAAAAAACGTATCTCAACTCTCTCCTCACTTGCATTTTGGCGAGATTTCGCCAAATCAAATTTGGTATTATGCTCAAGAAAATTACCACGAAAAAATTGGTGAAAAAAACTTAGATCATTTTTTGAGCGAACTAGGTTGGCGTGAATTTTCGAATTATTTGCTTTATCATTTTCCAGAATTGCCCACCAAAAATCTTCAACCTCGATTTGATGATTTTAATTGGCAAAAAAATTCACATTATTTGCGAGCTTGGCAACGCGGTCAAACTGGCTATCCAATTGTCGATGCTGGCATGCGCGAACTATGGGAAACCGGCTATATGCACAATCGCGTGCGCATGATTGTTGGGTCATTTTTAGTAAAAAATCTTTTGATTGATTGGCGCGAGGGCGAAAAATGGTTTTGGAATTGTTTGGTCGATGCCGACCTTGCAAGCAACTCGGCCAGTTGGCAATGGGTTGCCGGCAGTGGCGCCGACGCTGCACCGTATTTTCGAATTTTTAATCCAATTTTACAGGGCGAAAAATTTGACCCCGATGGCGAATATACTAAAAAATTTGTTCCCGAGTTAAAAAAATTACCCAACAAATTTTTATACAAACCTTGGGAGGCGCCAACCGAAATTCTGGTCAAAGCTGGAGTTGAATTAGGCCAAAACTATCCGCGCCCAATCGTTGAAATTGAACAATCGCGGAACTTAGCTTTACAAACTTTTAAAGCGCTTAAAAAAACCGATAACGACGATAAATTACAATAAAATGGTTCATAAAAAAATAAATTTAGCGTATAAAATTTGCGAAAAATGCCATAAAAAATTTACTTGGCGAAAAAAATGGTCGCGCGATTGGGATCATGTAAAATATTGCTCGCAAAGATGTAAAAATTCTAAAAACACAAAAATTTCAATTGCCAAAATTAATAATTGGCTAATTTTTTTGACAATAAATTTGGCTTTGCTTTTTAACCCTCAAAACTCTTATTCAAAAAATCAAATGACAAAAATTCCCAATCAAAATTTTGATAAAAACGCCAAAAATATATTGGGCACCAAGCTAGAGCCTTGTTGCTTTGACCCACTAACCGGCTATTTTCGCGATGGATATTGCCATACCAATCAACAAGATCATGGAACGCACATTGTTTGCGCGCGGGTAACCGATGAATTTTTAAATTTTAGCAAATCTCGAGGTAATGACTTGATAACACCGGCTTTAAATTACAATTTTCCGGGCTTGAAGTCTGGAGATTTTTGGTGCTTATGCATTTTAAGATGGCTTGAAGCCTTCGAAGCTGGCGTCGCCCCACCAATTAGACTCGAATCTACCCATCATAAAGCGCTTGAATATGTTGATTTAAAAACTCTAAAAAAATTCCGCCTCCCAAAGTCAAAAAAATAAACTTGTATAATACTTTTCATAATTTGATAATCATTATTATAAGATTTTATTTTCTTAAACATCAGTTTTGTTGTTGATATTATTGGCTTCTTCTAACTAAACTTCAAATATAAAAATCTTTAAAAATTAAACTTTTTTCATATTTTTTTATGCGCAATATTTTTAAAAATTTTTTTCGATTCAAAAATCATCAAACCACGCTCTCTTTTTGTAAATTTCTTTCTTGGCAATTTTTTTTATTCAATTTTTTGCTAAGCGAATTTTTGACTAATTCTCACGCCTTTGCCAAAAATATTACACTCGATAAAAATACTCCCAATTCAATCAACACTCTCCCGCAAATTACCGTCACCGCAAAATCAGACTTAACAACTTATAATTCTTTTCAATCAAATAGCTCTCTGCGTCTCAATAAAGCTCTCAAAGACACGCCTCAAAGCATTTCAGTGGTTGGTCAAGCGCAAATTCGCGACCAAAATATTGTCAATCTCGAAGAGGCATCACGCTATGTCCCGAGTTTTTTTGTAAAACAAGGTGAAGGTAATCGCGACCAGATCTCGATTCGTGGCAACGACTCAACTGCTGACTTTTTTATCGATGGTGCCCGCGACGATATGCAATATTTTCGTGATTTTTATAACATTGAGCAGGTCGAATTTATGAAGGGTCCAAACGCCTTGGCCTTCGGTCGCGGAGGTTCGGGTGGCTTAGTAAATCGTGTTTCAAAATTAGCCAATGGAGAAAAAATTCGTCGCGCAATTTTGAGTGGCGGATCGTTTGAAAATCATCGCTTCGAAACCGATTTAAGTGACAAAATAAACCAAAAAACCGCTTGGCGTTTCAACGGTGTTTACGAAAAATCCAAAACCTTCCGTGATTTCGGCAATTTAGAAAAAATAGGCCTTAACCCTACTCTATCATATATTTTCAGCAAAAATACCGACCTCAAAATCGGTTATGAATATTTTAACGACCAACGCTTCAATGATCGTGGTTTGCCTTCGCAAAACGGCGCGCCGTTAAAAATTCGAAGCTCAAAATTCGTCGGCAATCCCGACCAATATAATTCTACAAACGCTTTAAACTCTGGCTTCGCCATCATTAATCATGAATTCAATAATCAACTAAAACTCAAAAATTATACGCGCTTTACCAATTACGACAAATATTATAAAAACGCCTACCCCAATGGCGCAGTTGACTCAAGTGGGTTATTCAAATTTTCAGCTTACGACAATGCGCAAAATCGTAATAATTTTACCAACCAAACCGATCTAACTGCCAAATTTGAAACCAAAAACATCAAACACGAATTATTATTGGGAACCGAAATTACTCATCAAGCCACCAATCTCCAGCGCAAAGACGGTTATTTTAACGGCACTAACAACAAAGATATTTTTATTTCAATTCATGACGACATCAACACCAGCGCCGTTGATTACCGCTTGGCAACCGCTTCAAAATCTTCGGTGCGCGTCTTGGCGGGATTTTTGCAGGATAATATCGCGTTTAATAAATACTTCGAAATGGTTGCGGGCGTTCGTCTCGACAATTTTTCAATCACCAACAAAAATATCGTTAGCAACAAAAAATATTCAAGTAGCGAAAATTTAATTTCGCCCAAATTAGCTTTAATTTTGAAACCGCAAAAAAATATTTCGAATTATGTGAGTTACTCGGTTTCATATCTACCAAGCTCTGGCGACCAATTTAGCGCGCTCGATGCCAAAACTAAAAATTTAAAAGCGGAAAAATTGCAAAATTATGAACTCGGCGCCAAATGGGATGTTTCCGAAAAATTTAATTTAACCGGAGCCCTTTTTGTACTCGACAGAACCAACTCGCAAGCCAACGACCCGAGCGGTTCCGGATTTTATGTGTTAAGCGGATCATCGAGAACAAAAGGCTTTGAAGCTTCGGCAAATGGCGAAATTTACAAAAACTTCAACTTAATTGCCGGTTTCTCACATCTAGACGCGCAAATAACCAGCGCAACAACCACGGCAAGCAAAGGCAAAAAATTGGCGCTCACACCGCAAAACAAATTATCAATTTGGGGAAAATATAATTTCGGAGAGAAATTTTCTGCCGGCCTCGGCTTCATCAAACAATCCAGCCAGTTCGCTTCGATTGATAACAGTGTCAGAATCAACGGCTATCATCGCTTCGACGGCGCTTTATACTACAAAATTAATCATAAAATCCGAGCCCAAATCAATGTCGAAAATATTTTTAACAAAAAATATTACCTGACGGGACACAATAACAACAACCTACAACCGGGATCCGTGCGAGCATTTAAGGGCAATCTTGTAATCGATTTTTAATAATCTTAATTTGTTTGAATAAAATCGAAGCGCGGGGCTGGTAACAATCTCAAATATTTTTCACAAATATGAAGGATGGAAATTTATTTGATGATTTTCTTTGAAAATTTTTGTTACCGCCCTTTTAATTCCCTCACTATCATCGTAATTAGTGTAAAAAATTTCTTTACTCTTTTTTTGAGAATATGAGATGTCTTTTAACCACAAAAGATCGCAATTTTGTTTATGAAAGGCAAAACCTAGGAAGTAAAGCTTATCGACTTCAAATAGAGCTTTAAGAGTGGTTGATTTTTCCTTAATGAACTTAATTTCAGCTTTAAGATTTTTTAAATCACTTGTTTCGTTCAATTTAAAAATATTTTTTTCAAACGGGTCTAATTCCTCAGAAATTTTTGATAAATTATCCCCTATAGGTTTAATATTACCAACGTTTTTGGAAAATAATTCACGATCTCTCAAATCATTTTTGAGTTTGTTTATATAATTTATAAAATTGATAAAATGTTCTGAATTTTCAGGTGTAAATTTTTGATTATAATCCTTTTTAAGCGCTTCCTTAATTTCATCATTAACAATAAAAACATTATCCAATTCACCAATCACTTTTAGATTATTTCCCAGTTTCTTAAATTCTTTAATATCATCTTCACCATATGGCGCAAAATCACCGTGCGTGTTAAAAGACCCATAATCGCTACAATCCCAATCATCTCTTGCTAACTTGCCGTATGGATAAAGAACCCGCTCTTTGATTTTATCGTAATAATTCAATAACCTTGTTCGCAAATAATAGTCTAAACTGCGGTCGTAGTTAAAAGAAATAATCGTTAGGTTTTTTATTGTTTCTTCAGGATTTTTGGTGGAAATAATTAGATTTCGGATGTGGCGATACCAAATTTTGGAGTCGACATCGTAACTGTCGTTTTCAAATAATTCTCTTTTTTCGCTCCTCATTAAAAACAACGCTATCAAGGTTTTTCCCGCTTCAATTAAATTTTTCCTAAACTCATTTTTAAGATCTTCTTTTTGCTTTTCATTGGAGTTTGGAAGAATTTTTTTCAACTTATTTAAATCCAAATTCAACGGGGCCAAATAGTCGATTTTATCTTTTTTAATCGAATCGAGTAACTCATCAATGCTGAAAGGCTGGTAATATCGAACAAGCTTAGAAATTAGGATGTAGCGAGAACTGCAATTATGCAAAATAATTTTGTAAAACGGAGAATTTGCCTGATTGCTATTTTGACTAGAATTCAAATAGAGGTGATTCAAATTCCTTTCAATAAATTCATCACTTAAAATTTTATCGCTGTAAAAAGAGCTTAAAGCTGGGTTGTATGCTTGATTTTTTATATACGAAACAAAAGAGCTTAAAACTTGAGAATAAGTTAATTCTGTTATCTTTGGTTTCGAGTTTAGCTCATGATGCTCGAGCAAAAAATCACAAAATTTTTGATGTAATTGGCTAAATGTTGCATCGTTGCGAATTTGCTCTTTTTCTAAATTCGATTTTCTAAATTCCTCGACAATTTCTTTCCAAAAAAAACTAGCAACCTTATTCTCGTTGCACATCAGATTAATCAAGGCCTGACCAGATGGAAAAGCGTAATTATTTCCCTTTTTTTCTGTCAAAAAATATCTTCTTGGATCTGGATTATATAAATTTCCCGCTTGTTCGTGATGAGTTTTATACTTCAAATTGTCAGAAATTTCGTACTTAATTTTGCCATAGTTTTGGTCAAATTGGATTTCGTTTAATAGGGCAAAATCGCTACTCGCGCCAGCTCCAATCACTATCACAATTTTTTTATTTTCTTCGCCCATATTGATAAATTTCCAACGATATTTTTATTAAGTTTTAAACTGGAAATAAAAAATTCTGGAATAATAAATTAAAAACCCAAGTTTTTTTGCAAACATAAAATAGAAAAAATACTTGGAATTTTGAAACTAAAAGGTTGGATTTTTGAAGCTTATCGAAGAAAACAAATGGAAAATGAATCGCATGCAAAGATTTTTATAAATCTTTTATGTGCCACTTGTAAGCTTGGCGATAACTGACTTCACGCCAATCTTGAGCGATTAACTACCATTGGCTT
>RFYG01000075.1 GCA_009925685.1 Pseudomonadota bacterium | reverse complement strand
AAAAAATTTCTAAAATTTTTTCTTCACCTTCAATAATTGGATGCCACAACAAATATATCCCATTTGAGTATTTCTTGTGACCATTTTGCAAAGATTCAACCGCCAATTCATAATCGCTAGAAATCTTCTGATGATTTTTTTCAAAAGCTGGATCAATCAAGATAATGGTACGTTTTTCGGTAGCCGGAAGTTTTGATTTGGTAAGTTCAAAACCATTTTCTTGAGCGCATAAAATTTTTTTATTGCCGGCAAAATTTCGTCTCAATCCATAAAATGTATCTGGATTAGTTTCGGCAAAAATTGCTTTATCTTGAGAGCGCAAAAAGTTTTTGATGATAATTGGCGAACCGCAATAATATTTTAATTTTTGAGGCAAATTCTCGATTTGACAAACATTTATTTTAGCTAAAATCTCGAGAAATTTTTGTGGTAAAATTTCTTGAAAATTGGGCTGTGATAAAATTTTTCCAAGACCCTCATTAAATTCGTTTGTTTTTAAAGATTTTTCGTGATTAATGTCGTATTTTCCAAGGCCAGAGTGGGTATCGATGGCTAAAAACGAACTTGATTTTTCGTGAAGTTTTTCAAGGCAAAAGATAAGGACTAGGTGCTTAAATATGTCAGCAAAATTACCGGCGTGAAAGTGGTGTTGATAATTCATTGATTAATTAATGATATCGCTCTCATTATCGGCGAACTCTTCTTCTCCAATTACTTCGCAATTTCCATTTGCAATGTAAGCGTCGAGCCCAACGCTGGCAATTTCTTTAAAACGACTATCGCCCAAGACGCGGACTAATGTGCCAACCGGTCCAGATGTTTGAACGTTAAAATAAACTCCAGTTTGCTCAAATTGAGCTTTAAAACTTTCACACATTCCGTCGGCCTCGCATCTTTTAATAATTTTTTTATCTTTATCCAAGATTAGCAATGAGGATATGGCGCGCTTTTTACATTCGTGTTTGGTGCAAATAAAACCACTTTTTGGTTCACATTTTAATCGCTTCCAAGCTTTGGCCTTATTAAAATAATTTTCAGCGTCAGAAAAAAGTTTTTTGAAGTCAATTTGTTGAATTGGTTCGCGATTGTCGGTTTTGTCAGTTTCGATGTTGATGTTTTTAATCTTATCTTTTAAATCAATTTCTTTGGCGAAGCTATTAGAATTAATTAAAATTAATAACGACAATAGATAGATATATAATTTCATATTTTAGAGAAGAGTTAATTTTTTTAGTAAACTATTTACCGATTGCAGACCCTTGTCTTCTGGGGTCAGCTCCACCGTACAGTTTAGAATTTTCGATTTTTATAGCCTGAATTGCACTCGTAATGTGGGTGATTTTTACTTTATGTCCTATTTTTTGCAAAGGTTTTTTTAAATATATTAAGTCGGTGTTTTTTTCGAGTTCGACGATCCCGTTGAGAGCAATAAAATTGGGCAGTGAAATGGCTTCTTGGATGTCGAGTTTCCAATCAAGGGTTGCGATCAAGGCTTTTATAACATGTTGAATAATGCGTGGACCATTTGGTGAACCAACGACCTCAATTAATCGATTTTTATTGTCAAAAACAAATGTTGGCGACATCGAGCTAAGGGGCTGTTTAAGAGGTTCGACGCGATTGGCTACTGCTTTTCCATCGACAGATGGTAAAAATGAAAAGTCGGTCATTTGATTATTTAGAAAAAATCCGTCAACAATCAAAGTTGATCCAAAGGGATATTCGATACTGCTTGTGAGAGATACAGCGTTGCCATATTGATCAACAACCGAAAGGTGAGTTGTTGAAGGTTTCTCAGGGGTTGGGTAGTAAATTTTTGAACTGGTTATGGATTTTTTGGAAGTTTCGAAATCACCTTCAAAATCACCTGGGCGAACATTATTGTTGGCTTGATTGATATTGATGGTTTGGGCGCGCATTTTTAAATATTGCTTATCGAGCATTTGCTTGATTGGAACGGTTGGAATGTCGCCTAAATATTTATTGCGGTCGGAGTAGGATAATTTAAGGCTTTCTAGGATTAGATGAATAGCCTCAGGTGAATTTGGTTTGTATTGCGATAAATCGAAATTTTCGAGAATCCCAAGAGTTTGCAAAATTGTAATTCCGCCCGAACTCGGCAATGGCATTGAGCATATTTTGTAGGTTTGGCGGTATTTGGCGCAAATTAATTTGCCCGAATTAGAGCGATATTTTTTTAAATCTTCTTTGGTCAAATATCCCGCCATTTTTTTGGAATTTTTTACAGCAAACTCAATATCTTGGGCGATTTGACCCTCATAAAATGGCTTTATACCTTTATTGGCAATAGTTTCGAGAGTTTTGGCTAATTGATAATTTTTGATGATGGTGCCGATCTTTTTGGGTTGCCCATCATTATCAAAATAGATACGCATTCCGTCTGATTCGGAAAGATGTTTAATCGATTTTAAATTAGCGAACATTTTGGGAGAAATCGGGTAGCCTTCGCGGGCAATATTTATAGCTTTAACAAATAGTTTTTTCCATGGCATTTTGCCGTATTGTTGATGGGCATTAAATAAAGCGTGTAAAGCGCCCGGAGTTCCAACTGCAAGACCGGTTCCAACGACTTCAAAAAATTTTTGAGGGTTTCCTTGGATATCCAAAAACATCTCCGGAAAACTGTTTATTGGGGCATTTTCTCGACCATTGAAATAGACATTTTTACCTGATTTTTTGTCGTGATAAAGTAAAAATAAACCACCGCCAATTCCCGAAGAATGAGGTTCGATAACGTTTAGGACTAATTGTGACGCAATACTGGCATCAATGGCATTTCCGCCATTTTCGAGTATTTCGGCGCCGGCCATGGAGGCTAATTTTTCGGAAGTAGAAATCATGTATTTTTCGCCAATAACTGATTTATATTGGCTAAAACCTGAAAATTCATCTCCGTGCCATTGGTCATTAGAATAGGGTTTTTTTGAAGTGAGTTGTAAATTTGTGCATCCGCTAATTATAAATTCGCTGAGGGCAATAATTAGGAATAAAGTAAGTTTTTTTATCATTTGTGGAATTGTTATTGAAGATCAAGATTGTCAACGCCGAATAAATCTTGCGAATGAATCCAGCCTTTTTTGTCATTAACTTTTACAGCGCACCAAGAGTTTTCGCATTTTAATAATTCACCAATTACAAAATTTTCGATATTAAAAACTTTTCTAGAATTAGGGTCTTTTTTAACATGCATTCCGACGATATTTTTTTTACTGTAAGTTAAAACGTGACGTTTTTTGGTTATCAAATTTTGAGCAATCCAACCTTTTGTTCCTTCGTAATCTTCAATCTCGCACCAATTATCATATTCGCTGACAACTTTGATGGGTAAATTTTTTGTTTTAAATGAATATTTGATTGGATAGTTTGACCCCGGTCCCGATCTGACGTTGGTTTGGTTAGCTCTAAGTGATGCAAAATAATTAACTTCTTGGATTTGTTGAGCTGATTTAGACTCGTTGCTCAAAAAAACAAAGACCAAAAATATGGTTAAAAATAAGTGTTTTTTATTCATGATCCTTAAGATTTTTTGAGTTGCGGAATTTTATTGCACCTTCATTAATATTTTTTTGAGGGCTTCTTGAGACCGCCAATTCATTGGATTCAACATTTTTAGTAATTATTGAGCCAGCGCCAATCATGGCGCCATCTTCAATCGATAGTGGCGCAACTAAAGCTGAATTAGAGCCAATAAAAACATTATCGCCGATTTTGGTTTGGTGTTTATTAAAACCATCGTAATTGCAGGTGATTGTCCCTGCGCCAATATTTGATTTTGTGCCGATTATGGTATCGCCAATATAACTCAAATGATTGATTTTAGAATTTTTGCCAATCTTAGATTTTTTGATTTCTACAAAATTGCCAATGTTTACATTTTCGTTCAATGTGGTTTCGGGGCGAATTCTTGCGAAAGGCCCAACGCAACAATGGCTTTTGATGTTTGCGCCTTCGATATGGCAAAATGATTTTATTTCTACATTTTTTTCGATAACAACGCCAACGCCAAAAACAACATTCGGGTGAATAATGACATCGTTAGAAATTTCGGTATCAAAGCTAAAAAAAACGGTTTTTGGCGAAACTAAAGTAACCCCAGATTCCATCATTTTGTAGCGGATTTGTTTTTGCTTAATTTTTTCGACCATTGCGAGTTCACTTCGCGAATTAACCCCCAAAACTTCGTGAGTGTTGGTTTTAATAAAGGTGCACTTTAGACCAATTTGATTAGCTATCCCAACAATATCGGTTAAGTAAAATTCTTGAGCCGAATTTTTGTTATCAACTTGACTAAGAAGTTTTGGAAGAATTTCGCCATCAACGGCAATAACACCCGAATTGCATAGTGCAATTTTTCGCTCAATTTCATTGGCATCTTTGAATTCGACAATTTTGTTGAGGTGGTTGTTTTCATCGATAACCAATCTTCCGTATGAATTAGGTTTTTCATCTTCAAATCCCAAAATGCATAGTGAAAAATTGTTAAGTTTTTCAAGCATTTTATTGAGAGTTTGGTGGTTTATAAGGGGAGTGTCGCCATATAAAATTAAAACTTTTTTAGCTAATTTTTTAGAATTATTAAATGATTCGACAGCGCAAGAAACCGCATGGGCCGTGCCTTTGCGTTCATTTTGAGTAACAAAATCCAAAGTTAAATTTTTGTGGGTCGAAGAAATTTTATGTTGAAAGCTTAACATTTCGTCGGAAATTACGATCGAAATATTTGCGGGGTTAATTTTTTTGGCCTCGTCGATAACCATATTCAGCATTTCTCGACCCGCAATCTTGTGCATAACTTTTGGGAGATCTGACTTCATTCTTGTGCCTTTGCCAGCTGATAAAATAATTATTGTCGGGTTGACCATGAGATTTTAGAGAAGTTAAGTCTTTTAAAATTTATTTGATGAATTTAATTTAAGATCAATTTTTATTATGTAAATATATTTGAATAATCATGAATAATTTTCTCAAATCAATTTCTTATTACTGCTTGGCACCAATGATTTCGCTCTTGGTAGCAGTATTTTATTATCAATATGATATCCGTGAAATTAATCCTTTGTACTATGATTATGTGCAAACAATTTTTTATATAAAAACCATTATTATTAATGGCGAATTTTGTAATAATCTTGTCGCCAATCCCTCTTTAGATGTGAATTGTTTTAATGATTATGTGATGATCCATAATCTGCTAATAACTCTATTTTTTAGGTTTTTGGGCTTATTCACCAAAGATTATTTTGTGGTATATGGAATATACTTTTATTTCTCGGTAATCGTCATCGCAATTTCTGCAAATTATGTATTTATAAAATTTCAAATTTCAAAATTTAATAGCGCAATTTTTTCAATTTTATTTTCCTTAGCAAACGCTAGAATGAATACGTTTAGCTGGATGTCGGTTGGGCATTTTTTTACAGTGCCTTTTATTGTGTTATTGTGTTATCGGATATATGAAAATCAATTCGTATTTTGTAAAATTAAAAATAAAAAACTTTCTATAAATTTATCATCAATAAAACAAAATTTTTTAATAATATTTATATCTTTTTTATCATTTTTTTCGAGCGCTTATTATGCTTATTTACTAATAATTTTATTATTTTTGACGACATTTCTGCACTTATTTCGTTGGCAAAAATTCGATATAAATTTTTTCTCCAATATTTTATTAGTAATTTTTTCGATATTTTTTGCATTTTTTACGATAATGCCGGTTTTATTATTTTGGGCTAAAAATGGATATAATGATATAATATCGCGAGGTGCTAGTGAATCTATTTTTTACGGCTTATCAATTAGTTCTATGCTTATCCCCGTGCAAAATCATTTGCTAGAAATTTTTGCCGATTTTAAAAATTTTTTCGTAAACAGTTACAATATAGTTGGTGAAAAAAAATATTCTTCGATTGGTTTATTGTCATCAATTGGATTTTGTTTATTGATTGCTCAATTGATTATCAAAGCTTCAAGTAACTCTAATTACAAAAATAAATTTCTAAGTCTAAATTTTACTGAAGAAAAATATCAAATTTTAGTTTTTGCTTCTGGCCTCAATCTTCTAGCAATTCTCTTTTTTCAAACTGAAGGTTTTCATGCTTTTTTAAATCTTTTTTTTACCAATATTAGGTCTTTGGCGAGATTTAATATTATATTTATTTTTTTTAGTCACCTGTTGTTTGGCCTGTTATTTGATGAAATTATCAAGCAAAAGAAATTTTTTAAGAAAAATGTGTTTACCAAATTTTTAATCATAATTATTT
>RFYG01000074.1 GCA_009925685.1 Pseudomonadota bacterium | reverse complement strand
TTTCAATAAGTTTTACTTATAAAAAAATTATTATTTTTAGTCTGGGTTTTTTAATTTTCGATATTGTCCGTTCTAATTTATTTACCGGATTTTCGTGGAATTTATTGGGCTATATTTGGCTTTTTAATATACAAATGGCTCAAAGTGCAAGCCTTGTGGGAGTTTATGGTTTAACATTATTTGCGAGTTTGATTTCATTAACGCCATGCCTTTTCATATCGCATAAAAAAAATTCCCCTCAAAATTGGAAAAACTATTTTTTCGCATTTATTTTAATCAAAATTTTTTTAGTTAATTATTTTTTTGGCTACAAAAATATTAATCAAGAATACCAAAATAATTTACCGCAACTTGCAAAACTTCGACTTGTTCAAACGAATATTTTACAAAAAGATAAATGGCTCGAAGAGGAGAAATATCAAAATCTTAAAACTCACATAGAATTAACCAAATCTAAACCTCTTGACAACATTGATGCGGTAATTTGGTCAGAAACATCGATTCCTTTTGTTATCGATCAAAATAATTTATCAATTTTACAATCCATCAATAACGCCATTCCGCCCCAAGGGTTTTTATTAAGTGGGGCAATCAGAGTAGCGCGCGACACCAATAAATACGGCTACAAAGTTTGGAATAGTGCATTTGTATTAGAAAAAAACGGCATTAAAGCTTTTTATGATAAACAGCATTTGGTGCCATTTGGCGAGTACGTTCCGTTACATCAATATTTTTCTTTTTTGTTTATTGACGATGTGGTCGATAAAATTACTGGCGGTGGAGTTGGATTTAGTTCGGGGGAGGGAAAAAAATTAATAAATTTACCAAAATTTTCTTTTAATCCTTTATTGTGTTATGAGGTAATTTTTTCTCGAGAAATAGTCGATAAAGATTCTTCAATCCCTGATTTGTTTGTTAATTTAACTAACGATGCTTGGTTTGGGGTTTCAAGTGGGCCATACCAGCATTTACAAATGGCTAGAATGCGGGCGATTGAATATGCTCGGCCACTAGTTAGAGTTGCTCAAACCGGCATTAGTGCTAACATTAATCATTTTGGTGAAGTTGTGGATAAGATTGGTCTGAATGAAGTTGGGGTTATTGATGTTGAGATTTATAAAAATCAAAAAAATTCTGTTTACGCCAAATATTCGCACCTTCCGTTGATAATTATTTCATTTTTCTTGGTAATTTTGGTCTTAATAAAATTTCCTGATTTTAAGAGGCGCAAATAGACTATCAAATTTATTCATAAATTTCATCAATCACAAAATTGGGGCGTTTACGTGTTGAGTCGAGAGTGCGCCACAAATATTCACCAATTATGCCAATCGAAATCATTTGAATGCCAAACGATAGCAAGATCAAACACATAATTGATGACCAGCCCATAATTGCGACTTTGTTAAAAAAATAATTGAAAACTATCACTCCTAAATATGAAAAACTAAGTATCGAGATGATTAATCCACCAACCGCAACAAATCTAATGGGGGTATATGAAAAGCCAATTATGCAATCGATAAAATATTTAAATTTTTTAGCAAAAGTCCATCTTGATTTGCCATCTAAGCGCTTTTGACGAGCATAAGAAATTTAGGCGGTTTTGAATCCGCTCCATAAAATTAAACCGTTGATAAAGCTATTTTTTTCAAAATTATTTTTTAAGAAATCGAAAACTTTTCGATCTATTAAAAAAACATCGAAACCCTTTTTTGGCATGTTTTTGAGGGCAATTAGTCGGAAAATTTTATAAAACAGAGCAGAAAAAATTTTTGAAATAAAAGGATCGTCTCGACTTTCTCTGATAGCCAAAGAAACTTTAAAACCCTTTTGCCATTTTTCTAAAAGTTCTAAAATAATTTTTGGTGGATCTTGCAAATCAGTTGATATAAATGTTAAGCAGTCGGAATTTGTAATTGATATTCCTGCTAAAATTGCGTTATTTGATCCGAAATTACGCGACAATTTAACAATTTTAATTTTGGAATTTTTATTTTTTAACTGTTGTAAAATTTCAAAAGAATTATCGCCAGATCCGTCAACAAAAATAATTTCGTAATCAAAACCACTGGAATCGAATTCAAATAGAACATCTTTATTGAGTAAATCATATGTCTTAAGAAGATTTGCCTCATTAAAATAAACGGGAATTACAATCGAAATTTTAGGCATAATTATTTTTTTAAACTATTTCTGACCAATATAAAATTTTATCGTTTCCTCAAGTCTTTGCTCAAATGTTTTTGATGGTTTGAAGCCGAGTTCTCTAAAAGATTTTTCATTGCTAATGGCGTAGCGGAAATCGTGACCAGCGCGGTCTTGAACGAATTTGATTTGTGATTTATAAGATTCGCCCGAATTTTTGGGTTTAATGTTATCCAAAATTTCACAAATTTTATCGGCAATTTCGATGTTTCTGAGCTCTTTCTCGCCACCAAATAAATAAGTTTCATTGACTTTGCCTGCACTTAGCGCCAATTCGATGCCATCGCAATGATCGCCAACATAAATCCAGTCGCGAATATTTTTGCCGTTGCCATAGATCGGGATGTCTTTGTTTTCAAGGCACGAGCGAATGACGGTGGGAATAAGTTTTTCGCGATGTTGATATGGCCCAAAATTGTTGGAGCAATTAGTGATAATGGTTGGGAGTTTGAAGGTTTCGTGCCAAGCGCGCACTAAATGGTCGGAACTGGCTTTAGAAGCTGAGTAGGGCGAATTTGGTTGATAACGACTATTTTCATTAAATGGTTGATCATTTTCGTGTAAAGTTCCAAAAACCTCATCGGTTGAAACATGTAAAAAACGAAAATTATTTTTTTTATCGTCGCTCAAACTTTTATAATAATTTAGCGATGCTTGCAGTAGAGAGTAAGTCCCATTGATATTGGTTTGAACAAAAATTCCGGGACCGGAAATGGAGTTATCAACGTGACTTTCGGCTGCAAAATTTACCACCCAATCGATTTTGTGAGATTGAAGTAAATTGCCGATTAGCGAAGTTTCGTTGATGTCAGCTTTGGTGAAGCGATAATTGGGGCTCGACGCCACATCTTGAACATTTTCAAGATTTCCAGCGTAAGTAAGTTTATCGATGTTTAAAACAAAATTTCCTTTAGCGATTTGTTTTTTAACAAAACAGCTTCCGATAAAGCCACAACCGCCCGTAACTAGAATATTTTTCATTGTTTAAAAAATTGGTTTTTGAGAATAGTTTTTGAAAGATTGTAAATTTTGATCCTTGTCAGAAACGATCGGGCTCTTGACTTGCCAATCGATATTCAAATCAGCGTCATCAAAGCGAATTCCGCCATCTCCCTCTTTAGAAAAAGCATTATCAACTTTATACATCACGTCGGCCGATTCATCACCAAGAACGCTAAAGCCATGCGCAAAACCGGCTGGAATAAAGAGCAACTTACCATTTTGTGGACTTAATTCGATGCTAAAATATTTGCCAAAAGTTGGCGATTGATGGCGAATATCGACGGCAACATCAAGAATTTTACCGCGCAAACAGCCAACTAATTTTGCTTGCGAAGGATTGTTTTGATAATGCAAACCGCGCACCACGCTCGGTAAAGAATAGGAGTGATTATCTTGAAAATAGTTGATTGGTAAGTCAAATTCTTTGAAAAATTTTTGGTTAAAACGCTCGACAAAAAATCCCCGATTATCGTGATGGACTTTAAGTTGAATGATTTTTAGACCGGCAATCGGAGTTGATAATATTTCCATGTTTTAGTGATTTAAATTACTTGGGTTGATAATGATTAATCGATTCTATTATTCGTTCAATTTCTTGAGATCCAAGGGTTGGATAAAGGGGTAAACTTAAAACCTCGCGGTGAATTTGTTCGGTGATTGGTAAGTTGAGAGATTTTAGCTCACTATAAGCTTGTTGTTTGTGAGGTGGAATTGGGTAATGGATAACGGTTTGAATTTGATGTTTATCAAGTAAAAATTTTTGCAGTTCGTCGCGATTTTTGGTGCGGATTACGAACAAATGCCAAACGTGCGAAGTCAAGTTTTGCGGATTTTGAGGGCAAATAATGTTGGGATTTTTGATGTTTTCGATGAATAGTTTTGCAATGTTTTGACGCTCAGAATTATCGCGATCAAGATATTTTAATTTAACTTGCAAAATGCCCGCCTGAATTTCATCGAGCCTAGAATTGAAGCCTTTAAACAAATTATGATATTTTTGATGAGAGCCATAATTTCTTAGAGCTTTAATAGCTTGATATAGCTCGTCATTGTTGGTGGTTATAGCGCCAGCGTCGCCAAGGGCTCCTAAATTTTTGCCAGGGTAAAAGCTAAACGCGCCAGCATCACTAAGATTTCCAACTTTTTTGTTGCTTTCAAATTCAATGGCGCCATGGGCTTGGGCGCAATCTTCGATTACTTTTAAATTATATTTGTAAGCAATTTTGTTGATTTTTTGCATCTCGGCGCATCTTCCGTATAGATGAACCGGTAAAATTGCTTTGGTTTTTTTAGTGATTTTTGATTCGATTAAATCGGGATTGATATTGTATGTGTTGATGTTGGGCTCAACCAAAATTGGAACCAAATTGTTGGCGCTAATTGCGAGAATTGAGGCGATGTAGGTGTTGGCGGGGACGATAATTTCGTCGCCATCGCAAAATACACCTAATTCTTTGTATGCGCGAATGATTAAAATTAGCGCATCAAGACCATTGGCTACGCCAAGGGCATATTTTGTGGCGCAAAATTTGGCGAATTCTTGTTCGAATTTTTCACCTTCATTGCCAAGAATATAATGGCCCGAATCAAGTACTGATTGGATCTGTTGGTTAAATTCTTGTCGATATAAAGAATTAATTTTTTTTAAGTCGAGAAATTTAATTGCCGAGTTCATTTTTTAAGAGGGATTATAAGATATAGCGTAAGTCGATGATATTTTTATCTTTAAAATTATCAAAATTAACAATGTTTTTAAACTCTGGCCATTCGGTTAAAATAGCGATGTTTCGACATTTGTTAAAACATTCTTCGAGGCTTGAACAATAAACAATTTTATCGCCCAAAATTTTTTTGGAATTTTCGATAGCTTTAGGGTCAAAAGCATAAATTTTAAAGTTATCGGCGAGTAAATATTTTATAATTTCAATGGCGGGGCTCATGCGAACATCGTCAGTTCCAGCCTTGAATGCTAAGCCCAAAATTGCAATTTCTTTAGAAGATTTATCGGGTAAATCGTTTTTAATTTTATCGTTAATTTTTTTGGCCATTTTTTGGAAACGCAAAAAATTTGATTCGATCACTTGATTGAGAATTGATAAATTTTCATGATTTTTTTCGGCGATAAATTTTAGAGCCATTGAATCCTTTGGAAAACATGATCCTCCAACCCCGGGCCCCGGATTTAAAAAAGCTTTACCAATTCGATTATCGAGCCCAATTCCGGATGTTAAATCTTTGATATTGGCACCCATTTTGGTAGCTAAACTTTCGATTTCATTGATAAAAGCTACTTTAGTCATCAAAAACGCATTGGACGCATATTTGATAAGTTCTGCAGTTAAAATGTCGGTAAATAAAATTGGATAATTTTTTTTGATCCACGGAGAGTATAGTTCTCGCATAATTTTGTGAGAATTTTCATTTTCAATTCCTACAATAATCCGATCTGGTTCCATAAAATCTTTGATAGCAAAACCTTCGCGCATGAATTCTGGGTTAGAAACTACGTCGATTTTAACTCCCGAATTTTTTTCGATAATTTTTTTGATTTCAAAATTAGTCCCAACCGGAACGGTCGATTTGGTGATAAAAATTTTATATTCTTTTATAAACTTTGCCGATTCAACTGAAGCGGAATAAATATGCGATAAATCAGCTTCGCCGGTTTGATCATTTTGTGGAGTTCCGACTGCTAAAATTATAACTTCGCTATTTTTTATGCCGTATTCTAGGTCGGAAGAGAATTCGATGGTTTTGGCTTTGAGGGTTTTATTTAGAAGATCTTGAAGACTATCTTCATAGATAGTTGGAGTGCTGTTTTTTAGTGAGTTTATTTTTGATAAATCTTTATCGATACACAAAACTTGATGACCAGAATCGGCAAAGCATAAAGCGGTTGTAAGACCAACATAGCCGGTGCCAATAATTGAAATTTTCATTAAGAGATTTTAGATTGATTTGATATATTAATTTTAAGTGCTTTTAATCAAGCAAATTATTGCTTTTGAACAAAGTATTCAATGGTTTTTTTAAGACCATCTTCAAGAGAAATTTGTGGTTTAAATTTATATTTATTTTGAGCAAGATTTATATCGGGTTGACGTTGCTTCGGATCATCTTGAGGCGGGGGGCAGTTGACTATTTGACTGCTTGATTTAGTGAGTTCAATAATAATTTTAGCAATTTTTTCGACACTAAATTCATTGGGATTTCCGATATTAATTGGTCCATAAAAATCATCTTGGGAATTAGCTATTTTTACTAAAATATCCAATAAGTCATCAATATAGCAAAAGCTTCTAGTTTGCTTGCCAGTGCCGTAAATAGTTATGTCTTGATTTTTAAGAGCTTGATTAATGAAGTTGCTTACAACTCTGCCATCGTTTTTATTCATATAAGGGCCGAATGTATTGAATATGCGAACAATTTTGGCATTAAGATTGCGAGTTTTAATATAGCCATAAATTAAAGTTTCCGAAGCTCTTTTGCCTTCGTCATAACAAGAGCGCGCTCCGACGGTGTTGACGTTGCCAAAATAATCTTCGTGTTGCGGATGAACCAAGGCGTCGC
>RFYG01000073.1 GCA_009925685.1 Pseudomonadota bacterium | reverse complement strand
GTTGATGTTGTTGGTTGCGTTAATGGTAAGATTGCCACTTGTTCCTGAGGGTTGTTCTGAGGTTGCGGTGGCAATGATGTTGCCATAATTATTGAGATTGTTTCCGGTGTTGAGATTGATGTTATTGGCTAAGATAAGGGAGTTTGAGTTTGATATCGATGGATTAGATAATGAGTTAAGGTTATTGATATTTGCAAGAGAGTCTTTGGCGATATAGACTCGAGGGACTGCGATGTTTTGGACAGTTCCATCGGCAAGAATGATGGTTTCAGTCTCATACCAAACTATGTCTTTTTTGAGGGAGTTGATTTGTTGTGTGGTGAGTTTGATACCCGGAGCAAGATTGAGATCTAATTGTTGTTCATAGGCATTATCGATGAGTTTATTGAAGTTATCTTGCCACGTTAATTCACTCCATTGTTGTTGTTTCTTAGTAATTTGGATGATTTGTTGGTTGATAGCATTCCACTCATAAAAAGGATCACCGAGCCATTTGATATTGTTTTGATTAGGATCGAAGCTGAAACGTGATTTATAATAAGCACTACCCGTAAAGTAGTTTGCATCATTAGCGTTATAAGCAGTTTCGATGAGGTAGGGTTTATCCGGAGAAGCTTTTTTGAAGAGGCCATTATTGGTGGTGGGGATTTCGATTTCCCATTTATTGGTGATGGGTTTGTTGGGGTTGGAATCTTTTTGTAAAATAGGAGAGTTGATGAGGGATTTATCTTGGGAAGGTTTATCAATACTGATGTCATTGATAGCAGAAATTTTAAGAGAATTACCCGAAGAAATTATGCTCGGAGTAATTGATGATATGGTCGTTGTGATTGGATAATAGTTTCTACTTCTATATTCTTTGCAACCTCGAAATTTCTTGCAATGCTTTGAATGACTTTCGTAAATATAATTGGTGGAAGCTAAAAATTGGGTTTTGGTGTTTTCTAGGTTCGATGTTCTGAAGTCAATATTGTTGCCAGCGGTAATTATTGAAGATTTGTTATAGATTTTATCGGCTTCGATATCGATTTTGTTGCCGGCTTGAATGTATGATGGCAAGGATTTTAGGTTTGATACGAGCTCTTCATATCCCCATAAAACTGTGTTTTTCCAAGCGTAAGCAATGCCATAATGAGGAGTTCTGATGAGCGCGTTATTGGCTGGATTTTCTGGGTTGGATGGGTCGAAGGCTTGGCCTCCAATTACCATATCTATGCCGATATTTTCGAGAGTGAGCGCTTTGATTTTGATATCACCAAGAGATGAAGAAATTCTGGCGCCATTTTTGTTTTCGAGTTTGGTAGTAAATGAAGTTACTTGTGCACCGTTGGTAATGCCATTATTTATTGCATCTTGTTGTTGGAGAGCTTGAACCTCTTTGAGTTTGACATAAATACCGTTGGCATATTGTTTTAAAGGCTCGCTAAGATTATTTTGGAGTTGAGCGATTTTGGCTTGATCATCTCCAGAATAGTTGATGATTTGGTTCATTAAATGATCGGTAAAATTACCCTTCTCATCGAGATATTGGAGATTTTGCAGATTCTGAAAAATTTGTGTCGCTTTTTCTCTGGTAGAATTTTGTGCGACATTTTTGAGATCAGTTTGGCTGACTTTTGCTGGATTAGAACTTATTGTTGTCAATAATTGGCCAATCTGAGTTTTGAGGCTAGAAAAACGCTGATCGACATTGATTAAAGAATAATCGCCCGCAAGGTTATAAAAAGCGTCTAATATGTCGCCATTGTTTGAAACATATTTACCATCAATAAGGTTTTTCATTAAAATGCGATTTTCGTCGTAAAGAATGTTTTGATCGAAATTGTTTCCTAAAAAATCGACATCACTAAAAACATAATTCGCTTGTTTGGTTTGAAGTGTATCAAAAATTGCGCTTTTGACAGATTCATATTCTCCCCCACTTGCCACTGAAGAAAAAACATTCGCGAATTCATTTACATCGACAAAATTAAAGTTGGCGGTTTTTCTGCCATCCTCATCGAGATAGCCAGCTTGTATCAACTCAAATATCAAGCGCTCAGCCGAGTTATCAAGAGATTTGGTTATATTGCGAAAAGAAGATTGAGAAAAACTTGCCTTAGCAATTTTTGAGATTTGGTTTTGGATTTCTGTTTGATAATTTTTAAGCGACGAAGTCGAAGAAGTGATGTTGTTATCGTTATAAAATTTATCGGTGACATTACCGAGTTTATCGATATAACCTTCGGCTTTGAGCTGATTCAATAATTGAGTTGGTGTATTGATGTCATTAATGGCGTGGTATTGAGTAATCGAAGAGAAATCCGACTCAGAGATTGAGTCGCCGAGATTTTTGTTGTTAAAAATTTCCTCGATTTGCGTTTTGTAAAGAATGAGGCCAGAAGCGTAGTTTGGGTCATTTGGGTTATTTGGATCAATCGCAATAAGGTTGTTATTTTGTGTAAATTTATCAGTGAGCTTGCCATCAAGAATATAGCCTTCGGCAACAAGTTTGTCGAAGAGTTTTTGGAAGTTGTCGATCTGGTTTAAGTGTTTATAGGTAATAGAATTGAGGTTTGATTCTGAAACTTTGTTAATTTTTTTGATTTGATTGATTAAGTTAAAGATTTCGTTTTTGTAATTGGCAAAAGATGAAGAAATTTTTTCCGCCAAAGCTTCGGCACTATTGAGAGCTTCAAAGCTTTGAGTTACATTGCCATAATCATCGATATAACCTTTTGCCCTGAGCTCGGAAGTTAAATTTCTGCTTAGATTATTGTCAATTCCGGCAATTGATAGGAAAGAGTTTTCAAAGATTTTGCCATTTTTGGTGTCTTGCAAAAGTTGATAAATATCGTCTCGAAGAAAAGAAATTTGAGAATTAGATCCGAGATCAAGACCAAGAGCGCCAACATCTTTGGTGTTTTCGTAAAATTTTTGCAAAATATTACCTTGGCTATCGATATAGTTTTTATCTCGCAAAATCGCAAAAATATCGGGCGCAAGAGCATCGTAATCACTATAGATTCTGTCTAAACTATTATGGTAAGCACCTTCCCGCACCACCTTGGCGGAGAGTTCGTTCAAAGTTTGGTAAATGGCGTCGCGATATTCGCCAAAAGTGGTTTCTAGATTTGAAGGACTTTCGAGAGATTTAAATTTATCGGTGATTTTGCCATCAGCGGTGATATATCCCTTAAGTTCCAGGTCTTCCCATAGTTCTTGGGATTTATCGAAAGACAAATAGAAAAAATCATATTTAGAAACATTGCCGTAATTAGTTATATATGACCTGCCATTGATATTGACATTGCCATTGAGGGCAAAAATTTCTCCCGAATTATTATTGTACGCATCGTTGGTGATGATTCCGTCAACATTTAGATTGATGTTGCGATTGGCATAAAGCAGGCCGTAATTGGTGAGGTTTTTTTCGAGATTAATGGCGAGATCAGAAATGTTGGCGCCAAGATTGCCACTTATCGCCATCAAACGCATATTGTTGACAAAATTTTGCGCGGTGAGATTGATGGAATTTTCAGAAAAAATGTTGGTGTTGTTGGTTATATCGAGACTCGAAGCAATGGTTAGATTGCCTTTTGAATAAAGTGAACCCTCGTTATGATTAGCCCCCATATTAGAGTTTAAAATGGCTCCAAGACCAAGAACAATATTGCCACCTTTATTGTTGATATTTGTGGTGCCAATCGAATGGGATTTGTAATTATGATTGATGTTGCCAGAAATATTGTTAGTGATCGATAAATCGCCACCAGAGTAAAGATCATTATAGGCGATTCCGGTGTTAGCGATGATCGATAAATTGCCGTTGGCTTTGATTTGATTAGTGTCGATGAAGTTGGTTGAGCTAATTATAGAAGTATCAGTTCCAGATTTTATGAGTGATAAATTCTCAAAACTTAGTGAATTTATATAGATTTTTTTTAGCGCTTCGATGGTGCCGGAGATTGTTGGGGCTCCAGAAGAGTTACCGGAAGCTTTCAAAACATTTTTAACAAAATCGGTTGTAATGATGGAAAGATCATTGCTAGAAAAAAGTGATGAGTTGTTTTCTAGGGATTTGGAGGTGATGAACAATCCCCCACTCTGACTTTTAGAAGAGTCAAATAATAATCCTTGCGCTTTAATTGTGCTATTGTTTTTGACCAAGCCGTTAAGACTTGAGAGATAGATAGAGCCTGCCGAATAAAAATTGTTGGCTTGCGATGAATCATTTAGTTCAATGCCGTTAAGCCCATTTAGAGTGACATTACCTTTAGCATAAACAATAGCTGGCTTTGAAGGATTTGCATAATTGCCCTGCGAAATTTTGCCTGAGCTGGTTAAGTTGATGTTGGTTTGCGAGTTTAATCTTTCATATTCGATATCGCCGGCGACATCAAAAACAATGTCTTCAACATTGCTCACCAAGTCTCCCCGAGTTCTAACACCAACGCCATTTTCGGTGGCAATTAGAGAGATTTTGCCAGCATACATCCCGCCAAGATATTGGCTATCGAGCGCATAAGAAGGTGCTTGGCCTGCGCAATTAACTCCCGAACACGGCGAAGATGAAATTGTTTTGTCGTTATAATTATAAGTACCGTTGCCGAGTTTGAAATTTAACTCATTTTTAGCGTGAACATCACCTAGAACCTGAGCTGATCTTGCGATTATATTAACATAATCAACCGAGGAAGCATCAAGACCGAGATTGGCGTAGGTTGGTGTATTAACTCCCGTGATGATAATGCTCGAATTAGCTAAATTACTTAGAGCAAAACTATCAATTGCACCGTTAGTTTGATTCATGTTAACCGATCCAGCCACAAGAAATAGGCTCGAAGTATTGATGTAAGATGCGCCCGCCACATCGATGCCGTTACCATTAGCAATTATAAGATTGGCTTTTTTGCCAGCTATTTCTGTAGCGCCGTTTAGGTTGGTTCTTTTACCACTCGTAACCTGATTAACGATAGTTTGAGCCTCATTAACACTCGACGGATTAAAATTGGGATTACCATAAATCTGGCCAGCAAGATTGGTATCAACTGTTGCACCTTTGGCGTTATTGAGGATTTGGTTTTGCGACGACACATTGTAATCCTCCCAATTATTGAGACTCACCCCATCAGCACTCGGAACGGCAATATTTACAATCGGGGTGTTATTGGGAGCGCGATCGGTAATTGTATTGGTAGAACCGTCCGGCACAAGTCCCTCAACATCAGTTATATTTGCTGAATGCGCTGGAATATAAGGCAAAATCAACGAAATAATAACGAAATATTTGGTAATCAATTTGGCGGTGGTTGATAAAAAATTCATTGGTTATTTGGTGTTTATTGAGGGTTTTGTGCGTAGATTTTATAAAATAATATTTTAGATTTTTTTAACATTTTGAAGATTTTTTGCAATTCACAAACTTGTTGGAGCCAACTCAAATTTTTGAGTTTGAGAGGGCCCCGACATTTAGTAAAAAAGTGTTAGAAATTATAAGAAACACCGAGCTTGATAACATTTAAATTAACATTCGATTTCAATTTTACAAAATTTATCAAGGCAACATTTGTTTTTGACTTAATGTCAAAACTTGAATTGTTATATTCCAAATTGATAGCCAGCTCTTTAGTCGGATGATAAGCAAAACCTAAGCCGTAAATTAAAGCAGACTCAGAGCCAGTTTGAGTGACTTTTAAGTAGCTTGCACCTATATAATCTTTAGTTATTAACTCATATCTATTAACAGATATTCCAAGCGGAATGTAAGCCGAAAATTGATCATTTATATCATAGCCAATATTAGCTTTTATCCCATATCTAGATTTAATGTTAACATCTTGATTATAGCCATTAAGACTGTCCCTAACTTTGGTTTCGTTATTTAAGAGATCAAAAAATGCACCAGGGGCAACAAAAAATTTATCAAAGTTAAAAGCATGGCTATAGTTTAAGCCCAAACCAATTGATGAATCCTTTCTGTTCGTATTAAAATAATTATCAGAATTTGAAATAACTTTGTCTTTTGTTGTTTTTACTTCAGCATTTGATCTAAGTATATCAAAGCCGATATATCGCCCTTCGGTTTTTGCATAGGCGTTGAAACTAGCGAGAGATGCAATGATTGATAATAAAATTAGAGATTTTTTCATAAGTATTTTTATTAATGGTTAATGAATTTATTTAAGTTTGGTGAATTTACGCAAAAATTAATGTTGAACTTGGCCGACAAATATTTTTGCTATAAATTATTAAAAAGCTTGCATTGGAGTTTGATTATTAAGCCTTAAGCAAGATCTCACAACATACCAAAATTAATTCCGAGCGAAAAATAAATCGCTTCGTTTTCTTGTGGGATGTTGTCAAGATTTCGTAAAAACCGGGGGGATTGCAAACCTTTGGAATAAGAAATGTCCCAGTCAATAAATTTGCCATTGAAGCTCAAAACCGCTCCGGCTCCGCTCATATATCCTTTGTCGCCATCATCATCAATCACATAGTTTCTGACATAGCCGTAATCGTGGAAAATACCAAAACGCATTTTGGCCAAAGCCGAGTTTAGCGAAAAATTCTCGGCACCAAAATTAAAAATTTTTGTGTCTCTCAATAATTTTGGGGTCAAATCGATAAGTTTGGCACTAAGGTCATTTCTGAATAAATAACCATGATCGCCAGAAATAATACTACGCTGAAAGCCACGCACCGTGTATCTCCCGCCGAGACTAAATTTATCTGAACCGTAAAGGCTGTGATTGCTTTTTTGTAAATCAAAAGTGAGTTTATGATTTAGGTGGATGGGGGAGGAACCCCCTTGCTCTGC
>RFYG01000072.1 GCA_009925685.1 Pseudomonadota bacterium | reverse complement strand
CATTAAATTTGCTAACGCAAATTTAGTAGAAAATTGAATCACATTAAATTTGCTAACGCAAATTTAGCTTTCAGTTGAATCGCATTAAATTTGCGAACGCAAATTTAGGGAGAAAGTTGAATGGCTCTACGGCGAGTTAATCACGGCGAGTAAATCGCCGTATCCCGCGATGAAATTTAAGTTTTTTAAGAAATTTTATATTTTGCCAATAAAATCCGCCTTACCAAGTTCGACGCCTTGGTTTCTAAGGATAGAATAGGCGGTTACGAAATGAAAATAAAAATTTGGCAAAGCAAAATTTAGCAAATAATCGCGTCCGATGAAGTTAAAATCCATGCCGTGCGCACTGTAAGAAATTTTCTTTTCAGCACTTGAAGCAAAATGTTCGGCTTTAAAAGTTTTCAAAAAATTTATAGTTTTAGCGATTCTTTCGTGAAATTCGTCGAAAGTTTTTTCGTTGTCAGGAAAGCTTGGAATCTCGACTGAAGCGAGTCGAGCACAGCTTGCTTTAGCAAAATCGCAAGCAATTTGAATTTGTTTCGAAAGAGGCAACATATCGGCAAACAGGCGCGCATTAACAAAAACTTGTTCGTCGATTTTTTTATTTTTTAAATGAATTTGGGCTTTTTTTAAAACTTCAGAAAAGTTTTCAAGCTGGCGGATGTAGGTTAAAACCGAGGTTTCGTAAATTGAAATTGTCATATTTTTTAAATTAAGTTAAAGAAAAATTTATTTGAACACTGCGTTGAAAATATCTTCGACATGCTTGGTGTGATAAGATAAATCGAACAAATTATTGAGTTTTTCTGCACCCAATTTTGCCATAACTTCGGGTTCTTGTTTTAGTAATTCTAAGAAATTATCGGCCTCTTTGCGCCAAATTCTCATAGCGTTTGATTGCACGATTCTGTAGGCTTCTTCGCGTGAAATACCAGCCTCATCAATCAGTGTAAGCATCACTCTTTGTGAAAAAACTAAACCACCTAAATTGTCGAGATTTTTTTGCATATTTTGCGGATAAACCGTCAAATTTTCGATTAAATTTGCTAAGCGTGTTAAGGCGAAATCAAGTGTTACGCAAGCGTCGGGAGCGATCATGCGCTCAACCGAAGAATGCGAAATATCGCGCTCATGCCACAAAGCGACATTTTCCATGGCCGGAACGACAGCACTGCGAACCATGCGCGCCAAGCCCGTCAAGTTTTCGCTCAAAACTGGATTGCGTTTGTGAGGCATCGCCGAACTGCCTTTTTGTCCTTTGGAAAAAAATTCTTCAACTTCTAAAACTTCGGTTCTTTGCAAGTGACGAATCTCGATTGCGATATTTTCGATTGACGAAGCGATAACGCCTAGAGTAGCGAAAAACATGGCGTGGCGGTCGCGGGGAATTACTTGGCTTGAAGTGGTTTCGGTGGCCAAATTAAGTTTTTTGGCGACAAATTCTTGTACTTTTGGTGAAATATTGGCGTGAGTTCCAACCGCGCCAGATATAGCGCAAACGGCGATTTCTTGTTGCGCATTTTTTAGGCGTTGTAAATTTCTATCAAACTCGGCGTAAAAGCGTGCAAGTTTTAAACCAAAAGTTGTCGGCTCAGCGTGAATGCCGTGAGAACGCCCAACGCAAATTGTGTATTTATGTTCGAAAGCGCGTTTTTTAAGACTTTGCAAAACTTTTTCCAAATCATCGATTAGCACAGAGCTGGCTTGCGAAAGTTGCAAAGAAAGGCAAGTGTCTAAAACGTCGGAGCTGGTCATGCCGTAGTGAATGAAGCGTGAATTTTCGCCCACAAGCTCGGCAAGATGGGTTAAAAAAGCAATTACATCATGTTTGGTGGTTTGCTCGATTTCGTCAATGCGCTCAACATTGAATTTACCGCCACTTTTGGCAAAAT
Source organism: Pseudomonadota bacterium (assembly GCA_009925685.1). Classification (GTDB taxonomy): domain Bacteria; phylum Pseudomonadota; class Alphaproteobacteria; order Rickettsiales; family UBA1997; genus CAILUF01. Next base: position 4,928 of record RFYG01000072.1, on the reverse strand, counting down.
TTTCGGCGATGCGCTTGGCGGTGCCTTCGGGGGCGATGCCAAGTTTTTCTAGGGCTTCGAGCGCATAAATTTCAATATCAAACCAGATTTGATATTTATTTTCTTGCGACCAAATTTTGGTCATTTCTGGGCGGGAATAGCGAATTATCATGTTAAGAATTTTAAATTTGGAGCAATTTAGGCGCGCAAATACTAGAAATCCAATTAGAAATTGGAAGATAAAATTTAGTGGATTGATTTCATGAAATTAGGGTTGAGAAGTGCCTGTTAATTTTGTAACAAATTTGGTTAATTTTTCCCAACTTTTTACGAAAAAACTAGGGCTTGGATTTGCTTGATTTTGCTGATCTGGGTTTTTCGACTTATTGCCAAAATTGCTTAATTTTTGAACAATTTTAATAAGCGGATTGGATAAGCTGGAAAAAATTCCCCACAATCCATTTTTAGAACTACCTTGGTTGGGATTTGTTTGGTGTTGCGGTTCCTGACTTGGCTCTGGAATTGGCTCTGGATTTAACTCTGGAATTGGCTCTGGAATTAGTATTTTATTAAGTAATCGATCTGCTTTATCACCTAACGATTCTCGTTTTTCAGAATTTTATTGATTTCTGCCATAATTTGATAAATTGAAGTTTGAACGTTAAAAAAATTATACAAACAAGATTTCTAAAACATAAAAATCTAAATCAAGACAATAATTTTTTTAAAATTTCATTTTTGTTGAAGTTGTTTAAGATAACTACAATACAAATTTCATGAGATCATTTTTGGTCGATAATAAATCACCGATGTGAGATAAGACGTAATTGGCGTCGATGATAATTTCTGAGCCTGATTTTATGTCACTAGCTTCAAAACTAATTTCTTCTAAAATTTTTTCGATTAGTGTATGAAGCCTGCGCGCACCGATGTTTTCGATTTCGCCATTTACTTTGAAAGCTATTCTGGCCATTTCTTTTATGCCATCATCAGTGAATTTTAGATTAACATTTTCCACGCCAATTAAAGCGGTATATTGTTTGATTAAGCTTGATTCTGGTTCGGTCAAAATGCGCAATAAATCGTCCTCGTTTAATGATTTTAATTGAACACGAATTGGAAAGCGACCTTGTAGTTCGGGTAATAAATCAGAGGGTTTAGCAACATGAAATGCTCCCGAAGCAACAAATAAAATGTGATCAGTTTTGATAATGCCGTATTTGGTGCTGATGGTTGTGCCTTCGACAATTGGCAATAAATCGCGTTGAACTCCTTCGCGTGATACATCGGCGCCTTTAACATTTCCTCGGGCGCAAATTTTATCTATTTCGTCGATGAAAACAATTCCATCATTTTCAACGGCTTTAAGTGAATTTTTGATAATTTTATCTTCATCGATCATTTTATTAGATTCTTCATCGATAAGGGTTTTGAGAGCTTCTTCAACGGTCATGCGGGCTTTTTTGGTTTTTTCACTGCCAATGGCTTTGCCAATAATTTCAGATAAATTGATCATGCCCATTTGACCACCCGGAATATCAAAGCTATTGACGCCATTTGATGAATTATCAATAATATCGAGTTCAATTTCGCGGTCATTTAATTCACCACTTTCCAACATTTTTGAAAATTTTTCACGAGTTTCGTCGAGAGCATTTTCGCCAACTAAAATTTTAAGAATTTTTTTCTTGGCGTGTTTTTCGGCTTTTTCGTGAACTTCAATTTTCATTAAGTTTTTATTATTTTTGATGGCTACATCAAGAAGGTCGCGAATAATTGAATCAACATCGCGACCAACATAACCAACCTCGGTAAATTTGGTAGCTTCGACTTTTATGAAAGGAGCATTGGCTAACTTGGCGAGGCGACGAGCAACTTCGGTTTTGCCGACGCCGGTTGGCCCAATCATCAAAATATTTTTAGGCATAATTTCTTCGCGAAGAGGTGAGCTAACGAGTTTGCGACGAAAACGGTTGCGCAAAGCAATAGCCACGGCTTTTTTGGCCTCGTCTTGACCGATAATATAGCGATTAAGTTCTTCAACAATTTGAAGCGGAGTTAAATTTTGGATATTATTTTTGTTTTCAATTTTGCTGATCTTTTTCATTCGAATATTTGTTTTTGTTGTTGCCGTTGTATGAAGAATAGTTGATTAATAGTACCGTCAAAAAAATAATTAGACTGGTAATTAAAATGGTTAACAAAATTTTCATAAGTGGCGCAAAATTTCAAGAATTTCATTTTGAATATCGAAAATTCCATATTTTTTTGAGCTACTAGACAAAATTATTTTGCCACAAAAATTCGGATAAATTTTTAAACGATTTTGAATTTCTTGAGTACATTTTTGTTGAGCTTCAAGATTTATTTTATCAATTTTGGTTAGAACAATTTGAAAATTGATGCGATATTGATTGAAGATTTCAATTACTTCTTGATCGTGATTTTTCAAGCCCTTAATGCCATCAATCAATAAAAAAATTCTTTTTAAATTTTGACGATTAAGCAAGTAATCAAAAGTTGTATCTTGCCAATGTTGAATTTTTTTATTGTGAGCTTTGGCGAAACCATATCCCGGCAAGTCAACCATAACAAAACCATCGCGAAAACCATTAATTTTAAAAAAATTGAGCTGTTGAGTTCTGCCAGGTGTTGATGAAACTATGGCGATTTTTTGAGAAAATATGGCGTTAATTAAGCTCGATTTACCAACATTGGATGCGCCAATAAATGCAAATTCAGGGTAGTGATGGTTTGGGACTTGTGATAAATTGTGAGCGCCTTTAATAAATTCGATTTCACCGTTAAAAATTTTTTTGGGATCAATTTTTGTCATTATTTTTGAATTTGTTTTCCATATATTCGATCATTTTATCGGCGATATTTATTGCACATGCGCCTTCAATTCCCTCAAGTCCGGGAGAAGAATTTAATTCCAGAATTTTTGCGCCAGAATTTGAGCGGACCATATCGACCCCAGCAACTTCAAGACCAATAATTTTGGCAGCTCGAATGGCCAATTCTCGCTCTTCATCACTAATTTCGATAAAGCGAGCGGTAGCGCCAAGGTGAATGTTGGCACGAAATTCTCCTTCTTGAGCAATGCGTTCCATTGAGGCGACAACCTGATTGCCAATTACAAAACAGCGAATGTCTTGGCCCTTTGATTCTTTGATATATTTGGTGGTTTCGGCTAGAACTACCCCAACTCCTTTGGTGCCTTCAAGAAGTTTGACGACCAATGGTGCGCCACCAACGATTTTAATTAAATCTTTGGTATCATAAGAGGAGTTGGCAAAAGAGGTGATGGGAAGACCTAATTTGTGCTGAGCAAGAATTTGTAAAGTATGAAGTTTGTCGCGCGATTTTGTAATTGCGTCTGAGCTATTTAAACACTTAACGCCCATAACCTCAAACTGACGAACGATAGCAGTGCCGTAAAAAGTCATGGCGGGTTTGATGCGCGGAATAACAAAATCAATCTTCGATAATTTTTTGCCCTCTTGGTGATAAACCTCGCAATTATTTGGCGAAATTTTGATATATGATCCACCAACATTGACGAACTCAATTTCGTGACCACGAGCATTAGCGGACTCAACGATACGTTGATTAGAATAAAGATTTGGATTTGAGGCTAAGAGGATTATTTTCATATTAAATTTCTAATGAATTGGGTTTAATTTCGCGATAAAGTTTTAGAATTTGACTTCTTTTAATTTTGCCTTGCGCAAAAGATTTAGAGACATCAACAATCATTTTGGCTTGCTTTATTGCTTCGCGACCCAAAAGCATCCGAAACGACATGTTATCTCGATTGGTGAGGGTTAGTTCAATACGAATTTTTCTTTCGCCGATTTTTAAATCTGATTTAATCACGATGCGCTTTTCCTTTTTGCCACTTGAATCTGAGACCATTCTGCGGTCAATAACTCTTGATATGCACTTTCTAATCAGCCTTTTATTTTTTTGCAAGGGATGAATTTCGAAACTTACATACTCAACGTCTTCAATATAGAAAGTTTTAATGTTAAAAGCATGAAGTGCAGAGGTTTTTGCTCCAGTATCAATCTTTCCTTTAATGGCTGGCAAAGCCAAACAATCTAGGCTGAACCACTCTTTCCATCCGATAGTTTTTTTAATTTTTTTAGTGGTTTTCATTTTGTTTTATAAGATTGGAAATTTTTTCTAAATCATCAAGCGTATCAACTGATAAAGGATGAGTATTAACTATTTTAACGGCAATTTTGAGGTTATTTTCTAAGGCGCGCAATTGTTCAAGACTTTCTCGTTTTTCAAGGGGTGATGGCGCAAGATTAACAAATTTTTCGAGAGCATTTTTTTTGAAAGCATAAATGCCAATATGATGAAGAAAATCCGCATCGTTATTTTTTGAAAAAGGTATTGGAGATCTAGAAAAATAAAGCGCGTTCCCGCTTTGCCCAAGAGCTATTTTAACAACATTTGGATTGTTTATTTCGGTTTTATCTTTGATTATCGAGGCAACAGTGGCAATATCGCAAGGGTTATTTTTGGCTAACTCAATACAATCATCAATTACCTTTGGATCAATATTTGGCAAGTCGCCCTGAACATTAACAATTATATCAAAATCTTTATTAAGAATTTTATAAGCCGAGAAAATTCTGTCAGTTCCAGATGGTAATTCGGGGTTGGTCATAATAAATTTGCCATTAAATTTTTTGATTTCTTCGGCAATAATTTGGCTATCGGTGGCAATGAATATTTCATTAGAATTTTCAGCGAAATTAGTTTTTAAGGCTTGTTCATAAACTCTTTGGATCATGGTCTTGCCATTTATGTCGGCAAGCGGTTTATTTGGAAGGCGAGTTGAAGCAAGTCGCGAAGGAATCAAAATATTTTTTGTGTGTGACTGCCCACAAATCACGTAGCGATTTCTCTAAGTCTTCATCGGCGCTCGGAGCAGG
>RFYG01000071.1 GCA_009925685.1 Pseudomonadota bacterium | reverse complement strand
AAATATTATCTGAATCTTGGGGTTTATTTTTAGGATTTTTAATTGCTTAAGAAATTTCCTTTTTTATCATGTCTTTAAAATATTCAACAAAATTTTTTAAAATTATGCATAAAAAAATTCTTTCATATCTTCTAATCACTGCAATTATATCGTCCTGCTCAAAAGATTTTTTATCAAAATCGGGATCTCAAAATGATTTAAATAGTCAAATTAATCAAGGCTTAAATAATCCAAACGAGCTTGTGCGCCAAACAATCTACTTTGATACAAATAGTTCTAACATTGATTTAAATAAAGTTAAGCAAATCAAAAATGATATTAAGTCTCGTGTTGGTAAAAACACTAAGATAATCATTAGTGCCGAAGGACATTGCGACGAAAGAGGTTCTGAGCAATATAACTACAAACTAGGCAAAAAAAGAGCTCATGCGGTTAAGAAAATTTTGGTTTCTTCGGGTATCAAACCAAGTAAAATTTCTGTCGTGAGTTATGGAGAAAGTAAGCCGGTCGATGTTGGTCACGATGAAAATGCTTGGTCCAAAAATCGTCGCGTTGAATTGGTAATTACTAAATAAACAAGTACTTTTGATATTTTAAAAATTGGTTGTGAAATAAGATTTTCGCAACCAATTTTTTTTTGGGTTAGGTGGATTAATTTTTATTGATAATCAATTTTGAAATATCAAGCATCCTAACCGAGAAAGCCCACTCATTATCATACCATGAGCAAACTTTTACCATATTGCCACCAATAACTTTAGTCTGAGTCGCATCAAAGTTAGAACTTACATTGTTGTGATTAAAATCAATCGAAACTAAAGGTTCATCGATATAGCTTAAAACTCTACTCATTGAACCAAGGGCATGATTTTTGACAATTTCATTGATTTCATTGGCTGTGCAGGTTTTTTTGGCAACAAAATTCAAATCAACCATAGATACATTTGGAGTTGGAACTCTAATTGCTACTCCATCAAGTTTACCTTTTAATTCGGGCAGAACTAAGCCAATCGCCTTGGCGGCGCCAGTTGAGGTTGGAATCATCGACATAGCGCAAGCACGAGCGCGACGCAAATCCTTGTGAGTGTTATCAACAATATTTTGATCATTGGTGTAAGCGTGAATCGTGGTCATAAAACCTTTTTCTATTCCAACTGAATCATTTAAAACTTTTGCAATTGGAGCTAGGCAGTTCGTGGTGCATGAGCCAATTGAAATTACTTTATCATCAGAATTCAAGGTGTGATGATTTACTCCAAAGACAATTGTTTTAACGCTATCTTCTTTGGCGGGTGCTGAAATTATAACTTTTTTTGCTCCAGCGGTAATATGTTGATATGCATCATCATGTTTCGTAAACGCTCCCGTACATTCAAAGACAATGTCAATATTGTGGGTGGCCCAATCAAGTTTTTTAGGGTCTCTTTCGGCAGTTAAAAGAATTTTTTTACCATCAACAAATAAATTATGGTCGATAATTTCAACTCGATGATTAAACAAACCATGAACAGAGTCATATTTCAATAGATGTTTAATTGTTTCAATCGGGGCTGAGCCATTTATTGCAACGATTTCAAAATCATTACCCATTTTTTCTTCATAGATGGCGCGAATTATTGCGCGACCAATTCTGCCTGGGCCATTAACGGCGATACGAATTTTTTTAGACATATGTAAATTATTTGTTGAAAACTTTGTTATTATAGTAGTCGAGTGCTTGAATGAAATCTTGAAGACTGAGTTTAACAGTGATTTCTTTTTCGGAGTCGCTGACATTAAATCTAAAAAATAAATATTCACCACTTTTCATTTGGTTAAATAAATTGTTTTTTTGAGCATTGTCGATTGCCAAAAGACCAAAATCTTTGTTGGAAATATTTTTAGATAAAACTAAATCATTTTTATCAACTCTAATTTTTACAAAGCTTCCAAGTTTTACTTTTGGGATAATAATAAAAAATTGATTAGCAAAACGATTTGTTGGTTGTAATGAAATTACCGAGGAATTATCGTAAAATCTCGATGCGATTTTACAGTGAGATGTGCTCATCATGTCATCAATTTCGCAATAAACTTTCCAATCGCCAAAAGATTTTTCTTCATTGCGTGGTTCAATAATTTCGGCAAAAGCAAAATTTTTGAATGAAATTATTTGGCAAATAATTAACAAAATAACCAAAATATTTTTTTTGAATGTTAGCAATTTCATATTTTTTATTAATTTTTGTTTGCATTAGTGGCTTATCGGGTTTGTTTTTATATAAGAATTATGTTAAGAAAATTTCGTCGCTTTCGGTGGCCTACAGCTCTTTAATAGTTTTGCTTTTGCTGATTGCTTATTCAAATAATCTTTTAGAAAAAACCCTTACTTTTTTTATAAGTTTATTATTAATTTTTTCAATTAATTTGATGATTGCTCTGGGGATTATCAAAAATATTGGTGATGTTAAAGATGGCGCTAAAGACCAAGGTGACAATAAATAACAATAAAGAGCTTCAAAATAGATATTAAAATAGATTTGCTATTGTTGCTCCATCTTCAAAACGCTCACTTATAAATTTGATGTAATTAATTTTTTGAAGATTATTGGTCAAAAAGGTAAAGCTTAATTTATAGCTGTGAGGGTGGGGCATTGATTTGTGAAAATCATATAAATTTATCTTTTTAACAATTAAAATTATTGGTGCTTTTTTGGTTTATTTTTAAACTCAAGATGATCTGTTTACCTTGAACCTCTTGGTTTTTTTTCCGCATTAAGATTTTGTGCTGGACCTTCATTTGGTCTTTTTGATGATGCCGGTCCGCCTAATGCTGACGGTGCCGGTCTATCTGATCTTGGTGGTGGTAATTCACCTAATACCGATAATGCCAATTCAGTAAGTCTTTTTGATGGCTGTGAGAGTCTTGGATCGCCAGCCAAAACCGCTATTGCATTATTAAAACTTAACAATCCATTTGGCCTATGTGGGCTAAGATCTTTTTTCAATTTAGAATTAATTATCTGCGCAAGACTCATTATAAGTTTTATTTTTGAATCTTGTCTTGCCTCTTCTGGTTGAAGCTTTGAATTGCTTATTTTATCTTGGACATCTAATTCCTTTTTAAATTCGGGAGATAAGAGTGCTAACAAGAGTGGTTCAATTGAAAGTATTTGAGTTGCATCAAATTTTGATGAATTTTCTGTGGGGTTAAAGTCTATAATCATTCCTGAGTCTTTGCTATCTTTTGGTTTTAGCAAGTTATTAATAATTGATTTATTAGTTGACATTATTTTTTTTAATTCATTGTAAAATGCTATAAAATCTCCCGGACGGTTAATTGCAGTTTTAATTGCGATATCATTATCAACAAATTTCTCACCATCTTTATCGGGAATTCGACTTAACTCAATTAATGTAGCGAATCCAGAATCTTGAAGTATTTTTAATTTTTTAGGATTTTTTTTAATTAAATCCCATTTTTCTTTGGATATAGATTTTATAGCTTTAACCAATACATCGCCAATCATGTCCTTATCAAATGAATCTAATGAAATAACTTTTGAAGTAGTTAAAGGGACAGCTGGATCTAAAACAAGGTTGCCTCTAGTAATTGAGTTTTTAGTCTCATTAATGATTTTAGGATTAAGGCTCAAACATTGATCATAATTAAACTGAAGAATCTGGCGTTTATCTATAAATGTTTTTATATCAGGAGCGATACTATCATCACCTCTTGATTTAATTTTTTCTTTAATTTCGGGAGTTAATTTGAGGCCAAATCCCATAAAATATGAAATTTCTCTATTTACAGCACCATGAAAATTTTGAGCATTAGAATTGTCTCGCCTAAAAAATGCAGTAAGATTTATAACTAATCTTTCTAGTGGTGTTTGATTTGGTAATTTAGATGAGGAAAAATTAGGATTCGCTCCGATTTGTAGCAATAATTTATAAAATTCATTTTGTGGTTTTTTAAGTGAAATCAAAAGAGGAGTTTCTCCATATCTATCAATCGCATTGATATTCGCTCCCATATTTATTAACGAAATTATCGCAAGGCGATTAGGTTCATCACCTCTTAGTAAATGGTGAAGTGGAGTATCTCCTAGGTTATTCCTTAAATTAGGATTTACGCCATTTCCTACTAAAAAATAAAAAAATGCTGTATCTGATATTCCGCTTCTCGAAAGTAAATGAAGAAGGTTATTTCCCTCTCGGTCGATTACAGTTAAATCAGCTCCTTTAGCAATAAGATGTTTAACAATTTGCAAATCACCTTTTTTGCAAGCTAATTGAAGAGGGGTGTTTCCTTCATTATTTTTTTGATCAATTTTAGCTCCTTTATCCAACAGAAATGTTAAAGTTTCTGTTCTTTGGTTAATGATACTTAAATGAAGGGGGGTGTTTCCATTTTTATTTTTTGCATCTATTATTGAAAAATCTGAGTTGCTAGCCGACTCTTCTAATATTTTTTTAATATCTCCTATATTTCCTTTAATGGCGCACTTATGAATTGGGTATTTCCATCCATCAAATTTATAATATCATCTGTCCTAGCAAAATTAATCGCAACATCATAAGCAGTACGTGTACATATATTATTTTTACGCGCTTATATACTTGACAAACCTAAAATAACCAAATTATTTAGCTTTTGAAGGTTTGACTAAATTTTTCACAGTCTTTTTTAGGTCAAAATTTTCGTTGCATTCAGCGGCTTTCGCAGCTTCTTTAAAAAGGTCGTGTTGGGATTTTTTGGGTTGTTTTTTTTGAGGCTTTTTTATCATTCAAATAAGCTTTGTTGATTATCTTCTTCTGGCTCTATTATATCGCCAGTAATTTTTTTGATGTTATACTTTTCGCTCTTTTGAATTATGTCCAATCTATCGCTTAAGTCATACTCTACTTCCATTAAACAAGGTATTTTAACGCCTGCTCTAACACTTATTTTTCCTCGTCTAACTTTTTCTAGAAAATCTTCATCTTCAATTTTTGCTTCAATTGTTTTGTTATAAACAAATTGCCATTTTGAATCACCTAATAAATCTGGTTTTTTTAATAATAACTCTACTTCTATCGGTTTTTGTTTTATAGTTTTTGCCGTTGGATTTTCATCTACCACTGGTTGCTTCATATCTTCATATGCTTTTTTATCAATTATCACTTTATTGTCTTTCGTTGTAATAGAGTAATTAGACCTGTCCGTTAAAATCGTGAATTGATTAACTATAAGATTATCGATTTTATTATTTTGAAAATAAGCATTTCCAATTTCCTTTTGAACTTTGATAATTTGATTATCTTGGTTTTGTATGGCAGTTTCTTTGTCGTTGCTCTCTATTTTTTTAGCTTTTCTTCCCTTTAAATGCTCCTTGATAAGCAGGAAATTTAAAAAACCTTGTATTATATTTCCTGCGATAGAACTAACTAATAGCAAATCATCTTTATGTCTTATTACGGCATCAATAACAGTTTCAAAAGAGCCTTCTTGAGTAGCTTTAATCTCTAATCTTAAAAAACAACTTGGATCAAGAGCGTTGGCACTTTCTTTTACCAAGTCTATTGTGTTATTAATGCTTTTAGTAAAAGTTTCGGCATCAATACTATTCTTGCCTCCGAAGCTGACTTTAAAACTTTCTACGCTTTCAATAAAATCAGTTTTCATTTTGTGATTTATGAGATTTTGTAAGTTAATCTTTTTCCACGAACGCCAGCCAATACTACATCGGCACGCTCTGAATCAGTATTGTCTTTCGTATTATAACGAAAATCAAACTCGCATAAGTATCTATGCAAATGATTATTTTTGCAATGTTGATATACACCTTTCATGCCACGCTTGAAGATGCTAAAGAAGCCTTCAATCGTGTTAGTGTGAACATTGCCGCGCACATATTCTTTGCGACTATGAACAACAACACCATGTTGCTTAAATTCTGCACCAATTTTTTTATATTGTCTAGCTTCATCTGTCATTAAAATTGTTTCTTTTTTCACAGAATTTTGAAGAATTGGCAAAAGAGTTTTTACATTCGTAAGTTGAACATGGTGAGAACGGACTTTGCCGCCACGCTCAACTAAACTAAAAACTTTTTCTTTATGTCCCCAACCACGAGCACCTCTGGCTTGCTTGCCTTTGTTGCCGATATAAGTTTCGTCTGCTTCAATAATTTTTCCTTCGCCTCCCATCATTTCAATTTCGCCGCTTGGCTTCATTACTTCACGGATTCTGTGAGATAAAAACCATGCGCTTTTATAAGTGATTTGTAGCGTTCTGTGAAGTTGATGAGAGCTAATACCTTTCTTGCTAGAAGATAAAAGAAAAATCGCTTGAAGCCACTTGTGTAAAGGAATATGACTATCTTCAAAAATTGTGCCGATTCTAACTGTAAATTGTTTTTTGCAACCGCCGCATTTATTTAATCCAGTGCGCGCAGACTTGCCCTTGATTTCATAAAGTTTTTCAAAGCCGCCACAATGAGGACAATTTTTACCGTCTTTCCAAATTATACTTTCAACATAAGCGAAAGCAGCTTTTTCGTTGTAAAAATGTTTTTCGTCTAATATACTTTTTTTCATAAATTTTAAACTTGTTAAAACCTTGTGTTTCAAGTATAAATCAAGTATTTGGGTTTGTCAAGTATATAAACGCGTATTTTTAATATCACATCTTGCGCCCTTCTTCAATAAATATTCTATGACAGTAGGTTTATCTTTATTAACTGCATGGTGAAGAAGGGTTAGTCCCAATCCATCTTGCATATTAATGATTCTGGCTAAATCATCCCCACTTAAAGGATTTATTATTTCACTTATAGAATCCAGAGTATCATTTTTATTAAATGAATTTGTTAAAA
>RFYG01000008.1 GCA_009925685.1 Pseudomonadota bacterium | reverse complement strand
TAAATGTTGCAAAAAAAGAGCTCGCGATACTATTTGTCTTGAACAACCCAAAAGAAATCATTACAAATTTTGTTCCGCAAGTGGTCCAAGATGTTCTTTTGAAGCCACCGATATTGATACATTAGTTACATATCAAATTTATGAATCATTCACCGACCCAAGATATCTATGTGCCAAAACCTATAGTGTTTGCCCATATAATCATCTAGTAGGTGGTGGAACCGAAGAAGTTGACAAAGATTATTGGACATCGACCATCTCAAATTTTTGTCAAGTTCGTAGACACTGCATAAAAAAACCCCCAACCTCAGATATTCCAAAAACCTCAATATCAGACAGCTTTTTTTCTGAAGCCTGCGTTAATAGAAAAGGTGATTCACAATTTATACATAAGCTCGAAAACATAAAGTCACCCATACCAATAAAATCCAGAAACTTTTCAGCACCAATTGTTCAGTGCCTAAAAGAATCTCTCGAGAATAATTTTTTCCAAATTGCCGGACGCGATATTTGCGCAAACAAAACCGATGTCGTTTATAATGGTAAATGCAAATCTATAATTGATGGATCTGAAAAAGAAATTTCTATTAAGAAAGGTCAAAAACTTCAAACCAATGGCAAGAATAACGACACCATATTTGTTAAAATTCAACAAAAGTTTAGATTATTTGTTAAGCTCGCAATGATTTTGGCAGTTACGATGCTTGGTTATCAAATTTTGATAGCTTCGCCAGAAGTTTTTCTGAATAAAAAAACTGTTTTGTTGTTTTTATTAAAATTCGGTTTGGTGGCATTTTTTGCCCTTAGCACCTCTTGGCACTCAATGTTTTTAAACCAAATATTAAGAATTTCAGATGAATTATCGGTGATGACTTTCTTTCCATCGCCAAAGAGTGATGGCTGTAATTTTCCAAAATATAATGGTGATAATCTCCAAAAACTCAGACAAGACGGAAATGGGTATGATTTTAAAGAATTTGAAGTTGATTATGAAAATGATTCTAAAAACAATATTCCATCTTCTTATCCAGTTGGCAAATCTTATCTGCGCATTTGGGATACACTTGATTGCAAATTATCTCGGGCACTGGGCTATGGACCAGATGTTAATGCCGAAAATTTCACTAAAATGATATTCGCCGGATTTTTGACTGGCCCTCTAGGCATAACATTTGTTTTCGCTTCGTTAGCTTATGGCTTCATGTTAATTTCAATTATTTTACGAACGATTCACATTGTTATTATGTCATTGGTTGGGGTAATTTTATTAATTTTTATATCACCACTAACTATTACTTGCGCCTTATTTGAACGTACAAAAGGAATTTTTGAAAATTGGTATAAACAACTTATGGGATTCATTCTTCAACCCATGATATTATTCGCTTATCTGGGGGTTTTATTAACAATCTTCGATAACGTGTTTTTAGGAGATGCAAAATTTATAACATCTAGTGATCCCATAACAAAAAAACTTGTCCAATCATTACCAACAATTGATTGCACTGACAATAACAATATAAAACCCAGTGAAACCAGCATTTATTGCATTTTTCAATTTAACAAATTCAAAAAATATACCGGTTTAGAGGTCTTTAATTTGGCAATTCCGGTTTTGATGGATTTAAACAAGGAAAAAATCAATACCATTATTAAAGCCGCGGTAATCTTATTCGTTTTTTATCAATTTCTCGATAAAATAACTTATTTAGCTAAGAAGCTAGTTGGCGGATCTGAATTAAAACCTGACGCCATGCCAAATATTCAAGGCAAATTAAAGCAATTTGCTCGTGGCGTTCAAAAGCGTGCTCTTAACGCCTCTAAAAACTTTGCAATCAAAGGCTCGAAAAAAGTTGCACGAATGGCTGTTAATAATGGAAGCGAATCAACAAAACTGCCGGATATGCCTTCCTCAGATTCTGCAGGTTCAATTAATAATACTAGTCCATCTAATAGCGCTAGTCCATCTAATAACGATTCCTCATCTGATAGCGCTAATTCAACCAATACCGATAGTCCAAATAATAGTAACATGCCAACTAATGACAGTGCTGGACAAGAAAGATAAACCAGAAAATTAATCTAATAGCATTTCAAGTAATTTTTCTTCTGGCAATAATTCCAAAAAAACCTTCGGAACAATATCTAATAACATTTCCACTAATAAATGAGGCAATTAGGTATTTATAAATTAAGTGGAAATGGTATAAATTGAACAAAGGTTCTTAATTTTTCAAAAAATCTTTATCACGCTTTTTTCGATGCGTCATTATTGCAAAACGATGCGCCTCATCTCTAAGTCTTTGTAGGTAGTGCATAACGGGTGAATTTTTTTCAAGCGTAAAAGATTCTTTGTCAATTTGATGAAAAAATTCTTCTCCGGCATTGCGATTTTTGCCTTTTGACATACAAACAAATGGGATTTTTATTCCAAGATTTTCGAATATTTCTGATGCTGAACTCAACTGCCCCTTGCCACCATCAATAATTATAAAATCAGGAAAATCTTTTTTTTGGAGTTTAGAAAATCTTCTGAATAAAACTTGCTTCAACATTTGCGTATCATCAGCTGGCATTTTTGTTGAACCGTCAGCTATTTCGTTTTTAATATTGAACTTGCGATAACCACTTTTAATAAAACCATCTTCACCAGCTGTAATCATGGCTCCAACCGCATTTTCAAAACTTGTATGACTATTATCATAAACCTCAATACGCCTTGGTATTCTTGGTAAATCAAAGACTTTTTTCAATTCGAGTAATAATTTTTTTGTACTTAAATTGTGAGAAATTTTTTGATCGAGAATTTGCCAAGCAATTTTTTGATTATCTTTAACTAAGTTGAGTTTATCACCTTGTTTTGGAATAATAATTTCGACTTTTTTATTAATTATCGCGCATAAATATTGCTCTAACAATTCTTTATCGGCAATTTCTCTGTCAATTATCAACTGTGCGGGCGGATTTTCGGACAAATAGAACTGACCGATAAAGCCACTTAAGACTTCGGCGACCTCGGTACCATTTTCAATTTCATAAAAATATGGTCGAGCGCCATAATTTTGGCCAAGCCGATAAAATGAAATATAAACACAAACTCTGCCATTAATTTCCGAAGCTACAATCAGATCAATATTTTTGGCCTGTTCAAAATTTATATTTTGCTTGGTCTGAATCGAGTCGAGAGATTTGATTTTATCGCGAAGAATCAATGCTTTTTCATATTCCATTTTTTTACTCAACTCAAGCATTTGTTGGCGAAATATTTCTTGAACTTGTTGTGATTTTCCGGTCAAAACATCAACTGAATTTTTAACATTTTCGGCATAATCCGACGCCGAAATATATCCTACGCAAGGCGCACTGCATTTTTTAATTTGATATTCTAAACATGGCTTAGTGCGCATTTTAAATTCTTGATCCGAACAGCTTCTAAGTTGAAAATTTTTACGAATAATTTCGATAGTCCGATTAACATCGCCAGCATAAACAAATGGCCCAAAATATTGACCTTTATTGTTCTTTAGACCCCGATATTTAGAGATCTGGGGAAATCTATGATTTGAAATTAAAATTTGTGGAAAAGTTTTATCATCTTTTAACAAAATATTAAAATTCGGCGAAAGTTTTTTGATTAAATTATGCTCTAACAATAGCGCTTCGACTTCGGATTTAGTGATAATATATTCAACTTTATGAGCCAAAGTTATCATCCGAATAATGCGATTCGATAATGAATTTTTATTCATATAACTCGAAACACGTTTGAAAAGATTTTTGGCTTTTCCAACGTATAAAACCGACTCTTTACTATCGATAAATTTATAAACACCGCTTGATTTTGGGATATTGGGTAATTGCGATTTTATTATATCGAATGGCATTTTGGATTCAAAAAAAACTAATTGAAAATTTTAATATAAAACTGATACTAAATAATCATGTTTTTAAAACAAATCTTTTACATAAATCCTCACCCTTCTGAAAATGGTCATTAAAACTGAGCAACTTGCCGAAATTAATCAATTAAGACTCCAAAAAAATACTACTTTGCGCCCAGTTTCCCCCGAACTTGAAGAAGTTTTATATCAACCATTTGAAGTACTTGATCATGGTTTTGTTCGAGTAGTAGATTATATGGGCAACGATTCATCGGTTGTGCAATCAGCCCGCGTTTCATATGGTGCCGGCACCAAAAAGGTCAATGCCGACATGGCATTAATTAACTACCTAATGGCTCATAGACACACTACCCCCTTTGAAATGTGCGAGATAAAATTTCACATAAAATTGCCAATTTTTGTTGCTCGTCAATGGATTCGTCATAGAACCGCTTCGGTCAACGAATATTCTGCGCGCTACTCAATTATGGAAGATGAATTTTATATCCCCAAGGGCCAACATCTTTCTTCGCAATCAAAAATCAATCATCAAGGACGTGATGAAACAAAAATTTTAAATGAATCTGAGCAAAAAAAAGTTCTGGAAATTCTCAAAAAAGATAGCGCCACTGCTTATAAAAATTACCTTGAAATGATTAATCAAAGTGAAAATGGAGAGGTTTTAGATTCCAATAAAGAGGGTTTGGCTAGAGAATTAGCGCGCATGAACTTGCCACTTAATTGCTATACGCAATGGTATTGGAAAATTGACTTGCATAATTTACTTCATTTTTTAAACCTTCGCGCCGATTCGCATGCTCAATACGAGATTAGAGTTTATGCCGAAATTATGCTTGATATCGTTAAAAAATGGGTTCCACAGACCTATCAAGCCTTTATTAAAAACAACAAAACTGGCAAAAATTTCTCTGGCCCAGCTCTAGAAATTATCAAAAAAATGCTCAAAGGTGAAAAAATTTCGCAAGAAAATAGTGGCTTGAGCACTAGAGAATGGGGCGAATTAATGCAAAATCTTGATATTAAGCAATAAGTTTATTGTTTAATAATCATTCCTAATAACTTTAATTTTTTTATTTATGTCTATCGGAGTTGGCGAATTGTTACTCATTTTAGTTATTGTTTTTGTTTTGTTTGGCGCTGGCAAACTCCCACAAGTAATGAATGATATTGGTAAAGGAATCAAAGGTCTCAAAAAAGGCCTTAAAGATGAAGAAAATGAGCTTAACAAAAAAAATACTGAAACCAAAATTACTGCAAACCCCGATAACACTAACACCAAAGAATAAGATATTATCGTGCGCGACGAAAATAATAACTCAGATCAAAAAAATAAAAATCATACTACGCTTGCCACCAAAGCCATTGAAGACGTTGTTAAAAGTTCGTCAACTGATCGGGTTTCGATAAATGACGTTATAAATGCTATGGACGCCGTCGGATTTGGCTTGGTTATGATGATTTTTGCTTTTGGGATCATAATCCCAACTCCTCCGCCATTTCCCAGCATTATCTCTGCCCCATTGGTGGTTTTTTCTTTTCAAATGTTCATGGGCTATTCATCGCCTCGCCTTCCCAAAAAATTTGCCAATTTATCAGTTAAAAGATCTGTTTTAGCAATGTTAGTTCAAAAATCCTCAACAGTTATCAGAAAAATCGAAAGGTTTTTAAAGCCTCGCTATTTGTTCATGACCAAACCTCTTGCTGAGCGCATTACGGGATTTTTTATGTTATTTTTCTCGAGCTTTATTTTGTTGCCAATGCCTCTTTCTAACTACATACCAGGACTGGGAATTCTTATCGCCTCATTTGGAATGTTATCTAAAGATGGTTTAGTTATAATTCTTGGCATTACAGTTGGTTGCTTTGGAGTTGGCGTTTCAGCACTAGCTATTTTTTTAGGGATTGAATTCATCGCTAATATAAAAAGTTTTTTTTACTAAAAATTAATTCTTGACTGTAATTTGGGTGGCTTTTAAAATCCGCGACCTAAATTTCTTTCGAAGTTCAAATCTTAGAATTTATCAAATATTACTCCTATAAATTAGATTTAGAAAATCTGAACTTATTTTATAGTCTGTTTTAAGCTCCACTTAAGCCTAAAATCCATTTCAAACTAACCTTCATATTATTAATCAACTCAATTCATAAATGTCGACTTTTACTCTGCGTCTTGGCTCAATTAACTCTCCAAAAAATAACGAATCTAATCCCGAAAATATCGAATCAAAAACTGAAACCAAAATCGAAAATACTCCAGAATTTAACTCTGAAAATAACTTTGAAAGTTCAATAATTTCTGAAACACCCAAAATTATCGAGAATAACGAAATTAACGAAAATAAAGTTCGCAAACTCCATACTGGCAATTTAATTCGTAAAAGCTCACAACCTCACCCGCGAAAACATCATAATTATGAAAAAACCAATAATTTAAATGGTAATGGTGCTCAGATTAATCTATTCGACGAACAAAATAACGAATACAAAACTACAAAAAATTATCCAAACCAAAGCTCATTTAATAATGCTAATATTAAGCAAAATAACGATAAAAACTTCTCCATAAATGATGATGATGACTTTAACCCTAGCCCGCAATCTTCAAATTCTAAAACTTTAAATCTCCAAGAACTCAAAAATCACCCAGTTGAATATCTTGCAAAAATTGCGCTATCGATGGGGCTAGATAATGTTAGTGAATATGGTCGTCAGGACATAATTTATCATATTCTCAAAAACTTTTCCGATCAAAATCCAGAAAATGTGATTATTGGCGAAGGTGTCCTCGAGGTTCTTGAAGATGGCTTTGGCTTCTTGAGAGCTCCCGAAACCAATTATTTCCCAGGTTCTGATGATATTTATGTCTCGCCAAGTCAGATTAAACGCTTTGCTTTAAGAACTGGCGATACCGTTAAAGGTCAAATTCGCGCACCCAAAAAAGGGGAAAGATACTTTGCTCTTCTTCGTGTTAATGAGGTCAATCTCGACACTCCCGAAAAAATCCGCAATCGCGTATTTTTTGATGATCTAACTCCACTTTACCCACAAAAAAAGATTAATTTAGAAGTTGATAAAACCACCAATAACACTGATATCAGTACGCGAATTATTGATATGATGGCCCCACTTGGAAAAGGACAAAGAGCTTTGATTGTTGCCCCTCCGCGTACTGGAAAAACTTCGTTAATGCAAAATATCGCTCACGCCATCACTTCAAATAATCCCGAAATTATTTTATTAGTTTTGCTTATCGATGAGCGTCCCGAAGAAGTTACCGACATGATTCGTAGCGTTAATGGCGAAGTCGTTAGCTCAACATTTGATGAACCAGCTTCTCGTCACGTGCAGTTAGCTGAAATGGTTATTGAGAAGGCTCGCCGACTAGTCGAGGCCAAAAAAGATGTGGTAATTTTACTTGATTCTATAACTCGACTTGCTCGCGCCTACAACACCGTTATTCCATCATCAGGCAAGGTTTTAACGGGTGGCGTTGATTCTAATGCCCTTCAAAAACCTAAAAGATTTTTTGGCGCCGCTCGAAATATCGAAGAAGGTGGCTCTTTAACCATTATCGCTACAGCCTTGATTGATACAGGATCTAGGATGGATGAAGTTATTTTTGAAGAATTTAAAGGTACGGGCAATTGCGAAATTGTTCTCGCGCGACACTTTCTAAAATTTGGATGCTTCGCCGTATTGTCAACCCAATGAATCCAGTTGAGGCTATGGAATTTTTACTTGAAAAAATACAACATAGTAAAACCAACGAAGATTTCTTTAAATCAATGAACAGCTAGTAAAGTTTAAGTTTTAATTTTTAAAATATTATTTTTCATAATTATTAAAACTTACCTTTACAATAATTAACTATTTAGACCCTAAAATACTTATAAACCGCTAATTAAATTCTCTAATACATAATCAAGATGTTAATTCAGTATTGAGGCTTGGTTTGAAAATAGAATTTTTTCAATAGATTAAAACCAACAGATTCCAACCTAAAAATAAATTTGAAAGTAAGTGGTGGAGAATATAAAGATTTTATAGGTAATTTACTATATCCTAGAATTTACTCCCAAGATAATATACTATCATTGCCGACCACCACCCCCTCTTGTTTGCCGACCACCATTCCCTCTTGTTTGCCGACCACCATTCCCTCCTTCCATCACTCTTTGCGTCCAAGTTTGGTTATTGATTTTTTCTTCTTTAGATAACTTGACTTCATTGGTTTGTGGGGATGAGAAAATAGAATGGATAGATTTATTTAAAAATGTAAAACATTTTGCAATTTCATTAAGAATATTTTCAAAATAATTTTGAGGGTTTTCCACTATAGGTTTGGGAGGATTTGCAGTAGGAGATGGAATATCGTCACCCGAAGATTTTAAAAGAGTTTCAAGTCTAGTAGGTTGGGGGGTTTCAGTCCATAATTTTAAATCTTCCTTCGCTTTATGCTTGTTAATAGCATTTATAAGATTTTCAAGTCTATTTTGTTCAATTATAGCTCTTTTTTTTTCTACCCTATTAAGATAAACTCTTTCCATTGCACTACAAGCTTTGACTCGGCGGTGGGTTAGGAGTCGTCGTCTTGGAAACATTTTAAAATTTCTTTAATTAATACAAAATACTAATCATTAATATGAGATTTCTTATTTAATTATCATACTAAATTTAAAAAAATTTTCTTATTATTTAATGTTATAAAAAAATTAGCACTTTCTTGCTAGAAGCGGTGAAAATTTTAATAGAAAAATTTTCCAAAGAATTAATCGAATCAAATCCCAATATACAAATGGCTAACAGCAATTCGTCTAGGAAGTCTATCTAATTAGGGTGTGTTGAAGAATTTTAAAACCAATCTTTTCTTTTGAACAACAAAACTTGGATTATAGCTATAATTACCATAAGCACGCAGATTATATAGAAACCGTTAGGATTCCCTGCCCTGGGAATTTTTTGAAAATTCATGCCCAATAAACATCTCAAAACTTCTATTTAAAAATTTGCTATAAAATGATAAATATTTTTACATTTTTTTAAAAAATCATTTTTTTGTAAGGTTTTAATTTTTTGATATTAATAATCTTCATTTTTTAATATTTATTAATTTTAAAATGCCAGTAACACGGACGCCAGTTGCATCAAGCGCATTAACATCAAGCGCATTAACATCAGGCGCAGTAGCATCAAACACAGTAGTATCAACCCAATCAATAGCAACTCAAGTAGCATCAACCACAACAACAACCACAGCACAACTAGGATCAAAAAGGGAAAGGGTTGGACATCTTCCTGCTCGACCTCCAGCAGAAGGTGGTGGATCTAGACCAAGGGTTAAAATCGATCTTGATTTTAAAAACCCGATTACAGTAGTGGATGAAGATAATAAAATCGATGATAATTCTCTTGAGCGAGAAGATGTTGAAGATATTGAAATAATGGATCAGGTTAAACTCATAGTTGCTAAACCTAGTTTTTCATATGAAATTATTGATTTTTTTTCAAAGAAAAATCATATCGATCCCGAATTAGTTAGTATTGATAAATTTAATGGTCTCGGCATCAATGCCTCTGGTCATTACATTTTAACTTATAACGAAATAAAATGGCATGCTAAACCAGCCATCCACGCACCAAGAACCTCTCTTGGATCAAAATATAATGAACTTGCTTTTTATAAAATAAATGAATTGTTAAAAATTGGGCCTGAATGCGATGGTTTTGTTAGCAAGGATGAAGTTTTAATGATTCTTACCAAAGATT
Organism: Pseudomonadota bacterium; assembly: GCA_009925685.1. GTDB lineage: Bacteria > Pseudomonadota > Alphaproteobacteria > Rickettsiales > UBA1997 > CAILUF01. The sequence goes on along the minus strand of RFYG01000008.1, from coordinate 17,301 downwards.
TAAATTATAGATCGCTTGGTGAAGCTATGGGAGAAGAAGTTAACAGAAAAAAAATCACCTTTAAAGATAATATTGGTTTGAAAGATAAATGTGATGATGTTCCCGAGCGTCATCGTGAAAATGTCCATCGCTGTGTTACCGAAATTTGCATAACATTACTATCTTTATCAGATGTTCAAAGAAATCTCGGCAACACGGGTTTTAAGAAAACAAACCGAGTATTAGAAGACTCAACTGAAGTAGAAAAATTTAAACCTTTTATTGTTGATTTTAGATTATTAAATACAGAGGATGCAACAACTGAAAAAGGACCCTTTTCTTCTTTACCTGAAGTTGGAACTTTTTGTTTATCTAAACATAAAATTAAAAAAATTAATGAATATGCGTTAGAATTACAAAAAATTTTATTAGATGAAAAAACTTCAGATCAAGAATTTCCCAAAAATATTTTTGCATTTAAAAAAAATCCCTCGGTTGTAAAAGATGCTCTAACAAAATTATTTTTAGACGAAAATGGCGATATAAATAAATTAAATAAAGCTATTGAAGATGGCTTCGCTTTTGCAATGAAAAAATTAACAGAATCTTGCGATAGATCTAGCATAAACTTTTCAAAACACTCTGGAGTTCTTAATGCACTAAAAACAGAAAAATTGGAAATGCTCAATATTTTTCTAGAAAACCCTACCATTAAAACTTTTCTGGAAGAAGAAGGTAAGAAAATTAAAACAAAAATTTCCACAGAAGAAACCAAATCAAGTCCTCGCACAGATGTGTCTCCCACTAATTCGACTGGGCAATCTATCGGATCAGCTAGTACAGACTCACCATTACCATTATATCTATTTTTGGCGATGATTTTTTAATTTTAATCTATTTTAAAACCAATCTTTTCTTTTGAACAACAAAACTTGGATTATAGCTATAATTACCATAAGCACGCAGATTATATAGAAACCGTTAGGGTTTTCTGCCCACGGAATTTTTTGAAAATTCATGCCAAATAAACTCGTGATAAAAGTTAGAGGCATAAAAATTATCGCAATCATTGATAATTTAAACATATTGCGATTGATTTTTTCATTTAATGCATGAGTTAATTCATCATGCAGAATTTTAGTTCTCATCATCACTTCATCAACCTCTTCAATGATATGAATAATCTTATCGGAAGCCTCTTGGAAATGTCTCAAAACATAATCATCGACCCAGTGATATTGACAAGTTTTAAGACTTAAAATCACCTCTTTTTGCGGAATCAAATAACGGCGTGAAACTGTAAGTTGAGAACGAGTATGTACAATTTTATCACGATATTTCATATTTCGCGTTGACAAAACCGCATGCTCAACATCATCAATAATTTCACCGGTTGAATAGATATAGTCGTTGATATCTTTGAGAGTTAAATTAAGAAAATTGCACAAAAATTCTCCAGAATTAAAAATTTTTTCTCCCGCATTAATTCCACTTTCCATCTCAAAAATTGATTTCATAGGTCTTTTTTGAATAGAGATAATTCTTTCATCATCAATCCACATTCTAATTGAAACCATATCCGACCTTTTACTATTTTTATTTTCACTTATACCGCGCAATATCAATAGAATCCCATGCTCAAACCTCAATAAACGTGGGCGGGCTTCATCGGTAATCAATGCATCTATAACTAAATTATCAAGATAATCGACCTCTTTTTGAAGCCAATTTTTGGTTGATTTATTCGATGCATCGAGGTGAACCCAAGATAGATTTGGATTTTTTAACTCGATTGCAACTTCACGATTATCTAGCTTTGAAGCGCTTCCATCTTGATTAAATGAATAAGAAAAAACGATATGGTTATGAGATTTATTGGTCATTTAAATATTCTAAAAAATTATTTTGAAATATTTTTTTGGTAAATTTTATTTATTAGCAATAGATAAAACTTATAAGGAATGATGCGCAAAAATTTTAAAATAAAAGTGAATTTTTTTGGAAAATGAATTTCAAACTTTTTGGCCATCAAACCTTTATAAATATAGTCCGAAGCCTCTTGCGCAGAAATTATAAATGGCATATCAAAATTATTTTTTTCAGTAAGGCGGGTTTTAACAAATCCGGGATTTATAATCGAAATATCTATATTGTGAGCTTTTAACTCCGGATAAATTCCTTCGCATAAATTTATAATTGCCGATTTTGATGCGCCATAACAAAAGGATTGTGGTAAGCCTCGATAACCAGCGACACTTGCTATTGTAGCAATATGTCCACTTTTGTTTTTAAAAAATTCGGGCGTTATTACATGCAAAAAATTCAAAAAACCGTTAAAATTAACATCCATAGTTTTTTTGGCAAAATCAATATCAAAATTTTCTAAATTCATTCTTTCGTATAGGGCGCTTGCAAAAATTGCTAAATCAATTTTTTCAAACTTATTTAAAATTGATTGCCATGATTTTTTGACATTTTCGTAGCTTGCGACATCAACGATTTCAACATGAACTTCACCAAATTGGTGTGGATTTTTACTTTGATTTTTATCATACAAAATTGACTCTTTGAGTTGCGATAAATTTTCAAAAGAGCGCGAAGAAATTACAACATTATAGCCATTGGCGCATAATTTTTTTGCCAGCTCAAAACCAATCCCCGAGCTTGCTCCAATAAGCCAACAATTTTTCATGATTAGATGCCGATTTTTTTAAAGCCAATTGTAAGAGTGGCCACCCTGAATCCGAATTTTTTGAGCTCAGATACATTAACCAAAGAGTCGTTATCGATTAAATACATCCAATCATTAATTTTAACATTTATTTTACGATTATCGACTGGGATTGTAAGAACATAATTCATGCGCATAGCATTGCCATACTGCTCTCCCCTTGCTTCTCCAACAACGTCTCCGGCTTTTCCGATAAAATTATGGTCATCAGCAACTTTTAATTCCCAAACTCGATGATCGGTTTTGCCATCTGAAAACACAAAATCCTCTTCAAGCTTTCCATCGTTACCTTGCCAAGATCCTTTCATTTTGACGGTGAAAGTTTTGATAACCTTACCGCTTCTATCTTGAAGTATTCCGAAAGCTTCGAGATTGCCTCGAAAATAATTCCGAATATCCATTTTAGGCGAATTTAAAGCATAAATTTGCGGTGAGTGACTTGAACAAGAAAAGCAAAACATGGCAAATAAAATATTGATTAATAATAGATTTTTTTTCATAGATTTCGAATCGATTTTGATTTGATAATAAATAAGACAACAAGCAATTTTAAGGCACAAGGGATTATGGCGTAAAGAACAGGAATGACAGTTATTGACTCATCATTTACAGCCTTGGCATCAAAATTTACCAATGATAAAACCATTAATGAGATAAAGGATGCGAGCATTAATCCTCCTTTATTAATCATACTCCAAAAAGCCATAAAACTTGTAATTTTATCTGGTTTTTTGTGAATCACTTCGGAAATTAAAGATGGAGGCATAATTAAATCAGCCCCCAAAAATACCCCAGAAAAAAAGCACACTAGATAAAAAAATTGATAATTTGCGCTATCAATAAAATAGGCGAATATAAAAGTTATGATACTTCCAAAAATTGATATAAGCCAAGCCTTAATTTTGCCAATTTTATCGATTAATTTTTTCCAAAAAACAACGAAAAGACCCGCCGACAAAAAATAAATCACCAAAAATGCACCTATTTTTTCTGGAACTTTTAAAACATCGGTTACATAAAACGGAATTACTGAAGCGGGCATGCTCACCGCAAGGGAATTAATTAAAAAAATTAGCATTAATCTAACAAATGTCTTGTGAGTAAAGATTTCGCGAAGAATTTTTTTAATACTAAATTTTTCACTAGTTGCGATGATTTTTTCTTCTAATTTGTTAAAAAAGAAAATTATGGTTACGAGCAAAAGACCAATAAAAATTAGACTAAGAAAGAAATAATTATTTTTCGAATCACCCAAGCTTAAGCGCAAAATTGTTGGACTAGCTGAAGCAATAATAATTCCAATTAAACCGCAAAATTCTTTGTATGAATTAATTTCAATTCTTTGTTTTGAAGTTTTGGCAATTATTACCGCCAAAGATTCAAAATTTAATAAACATAAGTTATAAAAAGTATAAGTTGCAGTCATTGATAGAAATATCCACGCGAGAACATAAAAGCTTTGCAGAGCGCTTGGCGGATTAAAAAGTGCAAAAAAACTCAATGATAAAAATATCGAACTCACATAAACAATTTTTTTGTGAGAAATATTTTTTCTAATCAAAAAATCTGATAGAATCCCGAGAAAAGGCTCTTGAATTGCATCGACAAATCTTACAAACAAAATCACAAAAGCTAGATAAGCTATATTAACATCAAAATTTCGAATATAAAAATCGCTAACATTTATATAAATTGGCAGGCCGACAAAAGCTAACGGAATGGCTAAAATAGAATAATTGATAAGTTTTCTTTTATTCATTTTTTGCAATAATATCTTTGGTCATTTGCGGATATGCCGAGTTGGAGTTTAGCCAAATATCCACAAACCTTTGAGCAAAAACCAAATCATCAATTTGCCCAACTAATTGACCATTAAAATATAATTTAAGTCCTTTTTTAGGGTTAAAATAAGCGGTTTTGCGATCGCCCTTTTTAACATCTGAAAAAATTTCATTTAACTTTTTTTCGTAATTACTAAGAAGAGCCTTATCTTGAATATTGTTGAGTCTAGAAATTTCTTGAATCGAGCGCTCAACTAGGCGGTTTTTGCTAAAATTTCTTTGATAATTTATTACAATAGCGAAGTTATTTTCGTAAGAAAATTCAGCTTCATCACTAAATAATTCAATCAAATATATCTTGAGACCAAAAACCTTTAGATTGTGTCCGCCGATCTTAACTGGATTAAGAAAATTATTTGCAAATTCGGAATAAATTAAATTTGTATTAGAATTGTCTTTTGACCAAGATGAGTGGGGCGAAAACCATAAAAACAAAATAAACAAAAACTTGATTTTTTTCATGGTGGTTATTGTATTTTTTGAATCTCAAAAATCACCACATCGGTTCTTTGCGCGTTAAATCCTGCGATGCAATAACTCAAATAAAATCGCCATTTGCGGATAAATCTTTCGGAAAAACCTAACTGCAAAATTTGGTCTTTTTTGTGATCAAAATTGTTAAGCCAAATTCTGAGAGTTTTTTCATAATCATAACCAAATTCTAATTCGCTTACAATCTTGAATCCATGTTTTGCAAATAATCTTCTCATTCGAGCTTTTGAAGGCAAAACTCCGCCCGGAAAAATATGTTTTTGAATAAAATCAACGCGATTTTTGTAATCCTCAAAAACCTCTTCATCAATAGTAATGGTTTGGATTAAAGCCTTACCTTCGGATTTAAGAACTTTATTAATTTTACTAAAATAAATATCCCAATAAGAAACTCCAACAGCTTCAAACATTTCAATGGAAACCACATTATCGTAAATGCCCTCTTCTTCGCGATAATCTTGAAGAGCTAAATTGATTTTATCCCCGAATTTCTCGAGTCTTTTTTGAGCATAATCAAATTGCTTTTGCGAAATAGTTAGAGATTTTATTTCAAAGTTATTTTGCAAAGCAACTTCGGCAAATCCTCCCCAACCACAACCGATCTCAAGGATTTTTTTACCCTCTAATTTATTGATAATATAATTATATTTCTCTTGTTGAGCCTTCGTTAATCCTAAGTGGCTTTTGTGAAAATAAGCACTCGAATAAGTCATTGATGGATCAAGCCATAATTCATAAAAATCATTACCAATATCATAATGTTTTTTTATATTTTTTTTACTTCCAACTTTAGAATTTTTGCTAAACAAACTGGTGAAATAAAGAATTATGGCCTTGAATTTGCGAGCGTGAAAAAATTTTTCTAAAGTCGAGGAATTTTGAGTAAAAAAACACAACAAATTTGGTAAATTATCAGTCCCCCACATATCTTCAATATAAGCCTCGCCAAAAGCTACATCACCACCACTCACGATATAATCAATGCACGACATATCCTTGATTATCAAATGCGCAACATGACCTTTTTTAGAACCCTTAAAAGTTCTTTGAGATTTATCGGGCATAATAATGGTTAGGGAGCCGAATTGGACTTTATCTAGGGCGTCCCATAAAAAATCATATTTCATATCTTAAGTTTTATTTTGAGTAATTTTAATATTACGCTGAAGCGGTTTTGGAATGTATTTAATTTTTTTGATGAAAATTTTTAAAGCCTGCCAATGAATTAAAATAATAACTTTTAAGGTCATAAAAGGTATAGCTATCAAGGCTTGAGCTAAATTTATATCGTTTAAGGAAACTCTTTTTTTTGAGACTACACTCGTTAACAATGTTTTTTCATTAATAAAATAATCAATCCAAACGGCAATGTTTTTTTGATTAAAAATGAAACGGAATTTGTAACTTCCTTCGGTTTGATAAAATGGCGAAACATGAAATTCTTTATCAGCCTCAAACCATTGATCTGGAAGGATTTGCGAGCCATCGTGATTATATATTAAGTAGCAGTGACTTTCGTTAAAAGTATTATTAACTTGCGCAATTATGGCGCGAATATTTTCATTTTTATCAAGCGCGATCCAAAAACTTACTGGATTAAAAACATATCCAAAAATTCTGGGATGAGTGTGTAAAAAAATTTTATCAATATTGTGAATGTTGTGAGATTTAAATAAATTTTGCGCCCAATCTTTAATGGATGATCCGTCTTTTAGACCGTGATCTTTTTCATAAAAACTAAAAATATTAAAGCGATTAATTGAAAACAATTTAGATTTAAGATCATTGATTTTATTGATGTCGAAACAAATATAAAAAACATGATAATTAAAAGCGTTCTCGCGCGGTGTGGTTCTTTTGTGAAAAACATCTGAATAGCTAATAAACTTTGATTCTATTGCCATGGGGTTTTGATATTCATTTTATTGAGAACTCGAATGCTTGATGAAAGACCATCCTCATGAAAACCAAAAGATTGATAAGCACCACAAAAATATAAATTATTATCTCCTTGAATTTTATCAAAATGCTCTTGGGCCTCAACAGATTTAGCGTCAAAGATTGGGTGCTCATATTCAAATTTTGCAAAAATATCTTGAGGATTTATTGCTGAATTTGGATTTAAAGTAACAAATAATGGACAAGAATTATCAATATTTTGCAAATTATTCATCCAATAAGAGACCGATAAATTATTTTTATCATTATCAGTATTTTGAGAATTTTTTTGATTATTATGCGAATAAACCCAACTCGCCCAAGCTTTTGGACATTTTGGCATAACCGATGAATCTTTATGCAAAACTGCAAGATTTTTTTGAAAACTAAAGCTTGATAAGATGTTTTTTTGAAGTGGGGTAGGATTATCAATAAAACTCAAAGCTTGATCAGCGTGAGTTGCAACCACAACTTTATCAAAAACTTCAACCCCTTTTTGCGATTCAACAACCCATTTTTTATCGTCATTTTGGTAAATTTTTTTCACACCATCATTAAGACTAACTTTGTGAATAAAATTTTCGCACACCTTTTGAACATATTGACGCGAACCCTTGCTAACAGTGTACCATTGCGGTTGTTGATCAACCGTTAATAAACCGTGATTTTTAAAAAATCGTATAAAACTAATTGCCGGATAATCTCCAATTTTATTGAGAGGCGTGCTCCAAATCGCTGAAGCCATTGGCAATAAATAATAATCTCGAAAATATTGACCGACCTTCAAATCTTCTAAAAAATTATTCATGGAATAATCGGTTTTTTTATTTTGTTCAAGAATCTGATCGGCAACTTTATTAAACCGCAAAATGTCTTTCAGCATCAGCCAAAATTTTGGATTGAAAATATTTTTACGTTGCGCAAAAACCGCATTAATATTGGTGCCAGCATATTCAATATTTGGGTCAGAAATTTTAACCGCAAATGACATGTTACTCTTTTCAAACTCAACCCCAAGAAGAGCAAAAAAGGCTTTAAGATTTGGGTATGTTTGATGATTAAAAACTATAAAACCCGTATCAACCGCGATTTTTTTTGAACCATAATTAATATCAACCGTGTTGGAATGCCCGCCAATATAATCATTTTTTTCGTAAAGTTTTATATCAAAATTTTGATCTAAAAAATAAGCACAACCAAGACCAGATATGCCCGAGCCAATAATCGCAACTCGTATGTTTTTATTCATGTTTAGTGAGGAATTAGTTATAATTATTAGTGATTAATAATTATGAAGGTAAAACATTTAATGTCTTTTTCTGGCGATAATATTCAAAGATTCCACCGCCAAAGTAAAGAAAAGCGAGAAATATAAATAAGCCTTGGAAATTTGAATATGAAATCCGTCGGCTAACAAAATGACCCCGATCATGAAAATAAAAGCTAAAGCCACAATTTTCAAAGATGGGTAATTGTGTAAGAAGTAGCTAATTTTTTCGGAGGCCAAAAGCATAACTATCATTGAAATAATTATTGCGGTTACGATTACGGGGATATTATTAGTCATTCCAACTGCCGTAATAACGGAATCGAAAGAAAAAACAAAGTCAATTAAAGAAATTTGCAAAATGGCCGCGACCATATTTTTAGAGCCGTTAATTTTTTTTTCTTCTTTACTTTCGCTAAGTCCCAAAAAAACATCCGAACAAATTTCCCAACCACTTTTGATAATTAAAAATAATCCTCCGAAAATCAGTAAAAAATTTTTGAAAGAAAAACCAATTCCACGAATTGTAAATAGTGGCTCAGTAAGGGTCATGATCCATGATAATGTCATCAACATTAAAATACGAATTATGAAGGCCAAAGATAAACCGAAAATACGCGCTTTTTTGCGCTTGTTGTGAGGTAATTTTGCAACAACAATGGCAATAAAAATTAGGTTGTCGATTCCCAAAACTATTTCTAAAAAAGTTAAAGTTATGAGACTAAAAAAAATGTCGTAAGAGAGAATATCCATATTTATAGATTTATGATTTCGTGTGAGTGAAGAAAGTTGAGAATGGGTTGGATTGGCAAACCAAGAATTGCAAAGTAGTCACCTCGGACCTTTTCAAATAAGTGCTTGCCGAACGATTCATATTTATAACTTCCGGCGCAACCAATCGGCTTATCAGAATTTACATAATCGATAATTTGTTGGGTTTTTAGTTTGCGCATAGTTAGAGATGCGCGCGCAAAATTCCTAAAAATAACTTTACCATCACGAACAATCACAATGGCATTATTTTGGTAATGCGTTTTACCATTAAAAAGCTTAAGTTGAGCAATAGCCTCATCAAGATTATGTGATTTTGAAATGTCTTTTTGATTAAATTCACAAACCTGATCCGAACCTATCACTACTGCATTTGGATGAATTTTACTAACCGAAAGAGCTTTTTGGGTGGCAAGAAACAATGCCAGATTTTTCGGAGTCATTGGCTTTAATAGTTTTTTTTCCGAGTCTTCGTCGTAAGTTGGCTTAACTACTTTAAAATCAATATTGTGGGATTTTAATATTTGATTTCTGATGTTTGATGAAGATGCTAATATGATTGGATAATTGCAACTAACTAACATTCGTTAGATTTAATTTTTATCATATCTAAAAAGCGCGATTCTAGATTGAGGTTGGTTTTAAATTCACCTAAAAAAGTTGTTGTGACTGTTGAAGAATTGATTTTATGTATACCTCGAGTGCTCATACATTGATGAGTTGCATCGATCAAAACAGCTACCCCCTTCGGATTTAAGGCTTTATTCAAAGTATTGGCAATTTGTGAGGTCATAGTTTCTTGTGTTTGCAATCTTTTTGCAAAAGTATCTATCAAGCGGGCAATTTTGCTAATTCCAACAACTCTATCATTGGGAATGTAAGCAACATGAGCGGTTCCGATAAATGGAACCATGTGATGTTCGCAGTGTGATTCCATGCGAATATTTTTAATTAAAACAATATCATCATAACCATCGACTTCATCAAAGGTTTTACCTAAAATTTTATAAGGATCTTCATTATAACCGGAAAAAAAATCTTTATAAGCATTAACAACTCTCTTTGGAGTTTCGATCAATCCTTCTCGATTAGGATTGTCCCCTGCCCAAGAAATTAATATTCTAACGGCATCTTCAGCTTGTTCGCGAGTAACACTATTTGGTTTGTAGGAGTTATTTATCATTATTAATATTTAAGTTAAAAATTGTAAGTTATAAAAAAATTTATTTTTACAATAAATTCACTATTGATTTGTAAAGTTTTGAATATAATTTTTGAAAAATAATAACACAAATATTTAATCCAAGCAATTTTCAATTATTTCCATTATAAGATATTATGAATATTTAATATCTTACTGAAATCTATTTATCCTATGAAAAAAACAATTTTTATTCTTATCGTCTCTTTGATAACTTCCGTTAATAGTGCTTTAGCTGGAAATATTGGAGTACTTGATGTTGATAAAATTATTCAAGAATCTCTGGCTGTTAACGACATTCAAAAAAAAGTTGATTCTAAAAAATCTAATTACGAGTCTGAAATTAACAAAAAACAAACAAGTCTCGAAGCTGAACAAAAAAAACTCGAAGATAAAAAAATTACCCTTTCAAAAGAAGCTTTTGATAAAGAGGTTAAGGCTTTTGAATCAAAGGTTGAAGATCTAAAAACTTTTGTAGATCGCAAACAAAATAGCCTCAAAAAAGCCTCGATTGATGCCATGGGCAAAGTTAATGATAAGGTCAAATCAATTGTTGCTGAAATCGCTAAAGAAAAGAATCTCGATATTATAGTTCCATCCTCTCAAACCTTATATTTCAAAGACGAACTTGATATTACCGCTGAAGTTCTTGCAAGTTTGAATAAAAAAATCACAAAAGTTGAAGTTAAGTTTGAATAAATAAGGTTCTATTGATTGACTAAATAAGATCCCATCGTCTGACCTTTTAACAGTTCATCTAGTTGAGAATTTTTTGAACGATTCTATCAATCTATTTCTATCAACCTTGGTGTATCTTTGCGTTGTTGATAATGATGAATGACCCAACAAATCTTGTATTGTTCGCAAATCAACCCCCTTAGTTAGCAACTCAGTCGCAAATGAATGTCTAAAAGCATGAGGAGTAATTTCATCCGATAAATTTAGTTTTCTTCTAATATTCATAATCAATCCAGCAAAAGCTCTTCTTGAATATAGCTTGTTATTTTTACTCAAAAAAATTGGCTGGGTTTTTGAAATTTCATAAGGACAAAATTTTATATATTCCGCAATTTGCAATTTAATAATTGGCATCAATGGAATTATTCTTTGCTTATTGCCTTTTCCGGTGATCGTAATCGATTCTCCACTCTGAAGCATTAATTGATTAATTGATAAAGCTTCAGAAATTCGCAATCCGCATCCATAAACCAAATATAAAATTGCCAAATCTCTTTTTGATTCCCACTCATTTTGATGATAGTTTTTAATAATTTCGACGATTTTTTCAATATCAACAAATTCAACAGCGCGAGGCAGTGGTCGTGAAACTTTGGGGGTTTTTATTTTTAAAATTTGACGATTTTCTAAAAAATTATTTTCATTACAAAATCTAAAAAACGAACGGAGTGATGATAATGCTCGAGCGTTTGAATTGTTGATATGATTGTTGAGTCTATCACTTAACCAACTGCGATAATGATCGACGCTAACATTTTCAAGAAAATTTTGATCGACAATTTTTTTTGATGATTTATAAATGTATAACATAAAATTACACAAATCACTACGGTATGAGATGATGGTGTTAATTGAATATTTTTTTTCCTTTTCCAAATATTCAAAAAATAACAAAACTATCTTTCGCACATATTCATCACAAATATCATCAATATCAATTTTAGACATTATGTTTAAAAAAATTATTATAGTTTTTGGAGCTTTGTTTTTGGCTTTTCAAAACGCTTTTGCAATTGAATTGTGGAATAGTGAAAACGGAATTTATCGCTTAAATTCTAGTAAATATAAAAATGATTTCTATCAATTAGCTAATTTTTTTCAAGCGCAAATTAATCCAATTTTGTGCTCCTCTGCGACCGCCCTGACAATAAAAAACTCTTTATTTTATAATGAGATTCCCAGCCAAAATAAATCAGAAATAATTAAACCCGATGGTCAATCGATAGCCTTCAATCTTTATGTTTCGCAAGAAGATTTTTTTAATGCAAAAACCGAATCAATCAAAACAAAAGAAGCTATATTTTATAAGCAAAAAACCCATTTACAAAAGCCTGATGGCTCAGAAATACTAGATTACGACCCCGGAGTTAGTCTTGAAGATTTTGCAAAAATGCTCGATATTCATCAAATTAAAACTAAAATTTTTTATCAAAAAAAAATTGATGAGCAGGAATTATCTTCGTTTCGTACTCTTTTAAAAAAAATACTTATCGATAAAACTCAATTTCTTATTGTCAATTTTGATGGCAAAGTATTTCACAATAAAACTAATGGCCACATATCGCCCGCAGTTGCATTTGATGAAGATTCTGACTCAGTTTTAATTCTTGATGTGGCTCTTCACAAAAATCCGTGGTATTGGGTAGATTTAAAAGATTTGGTTAAAGCCATGAATACCATCGATGGCAACCAATATCGCGGATATTTGATAGTTTCTAAATAGTTTTATTTAATTCTTTGAAGCTTTTAATTGCATATCTATCAGTCATTCCGGCAATAAAATCACATATTATTTTAGCTAAATTTATTAAACTTTGATTGAGCAAATATTCATGATAGCGCTCTTTCGGGAGAATATGTGGGTTGTTAAGGTGATAATTAAATAAAAAATCAATTATTTTTTTACCATCTAGAGTCATATTGTTTACAAATTCATGCCGGTACATTTTTTTCATTAAAAAATTTTTTATTATTAAATGATTGGCCTGCATTTGATTAGAAAATTCAACTAAAAATTTTGGATGATTTATAACCTCGCTGATAGTTGAAATTTGATTGTTCAAAATATTAATTTTAGTTTGCTCAATAACATCTTTTACCATCAAAGATGTAATAATTTTTTTAGCCTCACCCACCAATAATTCGTTTCTGATATTTGGATTTTTAGTTAAAACTTGATGATAAACTTCTCCAACCATAGGAAGATCAAATAATTCTTCAACATCAAATAATTGGGCCCGCAAACCATCTTCAATATCATGATTATTATAAGCAATATCATCGGAAATGGCTGAAATTTGAGCTTCAAGCGATGGATTTTTATTCAATTCCAAATCGAACAATCTATTAAATTGTTTAATGTAATTATCTTCCTCTAGGTCATCTAAATTGATTTTACCATTATGCTTTGCAACGCCCTCGAGAGTTGCAAATGTTAAATTTAAACCTTCAAAATCAATCAATCTGTTCTCAATTTTTGTAATTAATTTAAGAGTATGAATATTGTGGGAAAAGCCACCGTAATTAGTCATTGCTTTATTGAGGGATTCTTCGCCGGCATGGCCAAAAGGAGGGTGACCCAAATCATGAGCTAGAGAAATAATCTCCGAAAGGTCTTGGTTTACATCCAAAGCTCCGGCAATCCATCGCGAAATTTGAGCAACTTCAAGAGTGTGAGTTAGTCTGGTGCGATAGTGATCGCCTTGGTGATTTACAAAAACTTGTGTTTTATATTGCAATCTTCGGAAGGCTGAAGAGTTAATAATTCGATGCCGATCCGCCTCAAATAAAGATCGATAAATTAAGTCTTCAGAATTTTCGTTGTGTAATTTTCGGGTATAAAATTGGTCAATTTGATCATCAACTGCATATTTAGCTAATTTAATTTTACGCATAAATTCACTTGATAAAATTCAAAATTAGCAAACCAATTAATGAAGTAAAAAAAACTATCGATAAAGCTAAAAGAGTAGCTTTGAGCATAATGCGTTTTTTAATAAATTGCTTTTCTTGATTGGTTAATTCTTGATTGGTCATTAAATCACACCAAGTTTTTTGCCAACCTTAATAAAAGCATTAATTGCCTCATCGAGGTGCTCTTTTTCGTGACCTGACGAAATTTGAACTCTAATTCTAGCGGTATTTTTTGGAACTACCGGAAATGAAAAAGCAATCACATAAATTCCTTCATCCTCGATCATCATTTTGGCAAATTTACTCGCCAAAACCGCGTCTCCAAGCATAACCGGAACAACCGGATGAACTCCTTCTGGATCATGAATAACAAAACCCGCTTCAATAATTTTTTTACGAAAATAAGTTGTATTATCGGCAAGTTTTTTAATTAGAAATTTTGATTCCAAAATCATGTCGATGATTTCAATTCCAACCGCACAAACAATCGGCAAAATATTGTTAGAAAATAAATAAGGTCGGGCCTTATTACGCAATTTTTCAATAACATTTTTTTTAGAGGCAATAAAACCACCGCCAGCTCCTCCCAAGGCCTTACCAAGAGTGCTAACTAAAATATCAACTCTACCTTCAACTTTACAATATTCGGGGGTTCCGCGACCATTTTCACCAATAAAACCAGTAGCATGAGAATCATCAACCAGCAAAATTGCCTTATATTTTTCGGCTAAATCACAAATTTCATTCAACTTGGCAATATCACCATCCATTGAAAATACTCCATCGGTGACAATCATTTTATTGCGGTGATGACTTGCTTCTTGAAGTTTTTTTTCAAGTTCCGCCATATCGTTATATTTATAAAAATATCTATGAGCCTTACAAAGTCTAATTCCATCAATTAGACTAGCATGATTTAAATCGGCCGAAATAATGGCATCGTTTTCATCAAGGAGCGAGGCAAAAACTCCTCCATTTGCGCTAAAGCATGATGCAAAAGTAATTACATCTTCATAATTCAAGAACTCGGCAAGTTTTTGTTCAAATTTTTTGTGGAGATCGAAGGTTCCACAAATAAACCGAACTGAAGCTGTTCCAAGGCCATAATCATCAAGAGTCTTTTTTGCAATTTCGATTAAATTTTTGTTATTAGCCAAACCCAAATAATTATTGGCACAAAAGTTTAAAACTTTTTTCTTGGAATTGTGATGATAAATCTCGATATTTGATGATTGCGACGAGGCTATTTCATATTCACCCTTATATAGACCATTGATTTTCAAATCTTCTAATTCGCAAGATATACTATCTAAAAACTCGCTTTTAAACATTTTAAAATTTTTTATTGATTGATAGAGAGTCTGAAACTAAATTATTGGAAATTAAATTGTCAAAAAAAATCTCAAAAAAATTTCTAATAACTCAAATTTTAAAACTTCTATTTTAGAAGTTTTGGAGTGCTTTAGGTAATTTTTTTATTTTTTGAAAAAAAATAATTTATAATCGTCCTAAATTTTAAATCAAATCATAATTCTCATGAAAAACTACCTTCGTTTAACCCTTGTTTCTATTATCAGCGTTGCTTTTTTGAGCTCGTGTTGCAAATTAGGCTTTAAAAAAAGCTGTTCAGCAGATTGTCACTCACAAAGACATGAAGAAACTAACTCTCAATCAGCAACAACCGACAACAAAGCAGTTGAGGTTAAAAAAAGCAAAAAAAGCAAAAAATCTAAAAAAGTTGAAGCCCCAAAAGTTGAAGCCCCAAAAGCTAACTAATTTCATCTTCTTGAACCTAAAATTTGGTTAAAATTTTAATCAAATTTTAGGTTTTTTTTCGTTTTTTTGATTTTTTTCGATAATTTTAAACTCTTTTAAATATCTTTATTCAACAATGAAAGAATTTGAATTAATCGAAAAAATTTTTACCCCCCTTACCCAATCCCCCCAAAAAACAAATCATAAAACAAAGCTTTCAAATCCAAATATTTTAACAAAATTCGACCCGCTCAACCTTCAAAACGATGTGGCCATTATTGAGTTAGATTCAAAAAGTAATTTGGTTTTGAGCAAAGACTTAATGTGCGAAGGGGTGCATTTTTTAAAATCCGATGATGGGTTTAAAATCGCTTCAAAATTATTACTCTCAAATTTATCCGATATAGCCTCAAGTGGGGCAACTCCCTTGTGCTATATGCTTGGTTTCACTAAAAACAATTCATTAACCAAAACATTTTATACCGAATTTGGGCGCGCTTTATCAAAAATTCAAAACCAATACAAAATTAAACTCATCGGTGGCGACACTTCGAACTCTAAGTCGCTTCACTATTCGATTACAATATTTGGAGTTGCATTAAAAGATAAATTATTATTACGCCAAAATGCTCAAAATGGAGATTTTATTTTTGTTTCCAACACTGTCGGAGATGCTTTCTTGGGGCTTAATTTAAAACTTAAAAATAGCGCTAATTTAAAAACTCACGAAAAGAAATTACTTGATAAACATTTTTATCCACAACCCCGAATTGAACTTTCAAAGCAATTGGTTGAGCAAAATTTATCAAAATGCGCTACCGATATTTCAGATGGACTTATAGCCGATCTAACCAACATTTGCAATGCCTCCAAGCTTAATGCTCAAATTTTTTTGTCACAAATTCCAATTTCATCATCAGCGCTAAAATATTTACAAACAAATTCAGATTTATCGAAGCTTGATTTATTGTCAGGGGGAGATGATTATGAGTTAATTTTTAGTGTAGATCCTAAAAATATTCACAAAATTCAAAAACTTTCTAAAAAACTTAACCTTCGCCTCACTTGTATTGGCAAATTTACTAATGAAAAATTTGACAAAAAAATTTACCCAAAAAAATTTAATGTTTTTTTATTTAACAGCGCAAAAAATATCAGTCCCGATAATATCATAAATCTCAATAAAAAAGGCTATGAGCACCAATAATTTTATTTTTAATTTTGCGGTTGAAGCACCAAATAATCATGAAAAAAAATACGCTTCTTATACTCGAAGAACCATTGCTACACTTATTGATGTTCATATCGTGCTAATTATTCGCGCAATTTTTATACAAATTGTTTTTTCAACTTTTTTTTATAAAATTGTAAATGATTTTATAAGCGATCTCGACATAAAATTTGGAACCAGAACCCCTAAAAATACTCCCGAACATATCTCGTTTTTGATAAATCACCCGATTTTTATTTACACAATTTTACTTGTTTTAACAACAATTCTGTTGGGCGCTTTTTATTATGCTTATTTTAATTCATCTAATTGGCAAGCCACGATTGGTAAGAGAATAATGGGGATAATAATTTCGAATAATAATTCGAGAATCGAATTTTCGATTGGATTATTTCATTATTTTTTATCTATTATACCATATTTATTTGTAATATTTTGAACAAA
>RFYG01000070.1 GCA_009925685.1 Pseudomonadota bacterium | reverse complement strand
AAGTTTTTCATTAAGAACTACTGATAATATTATTTGTGGTGCCAGAAGTTATGCTCTCAGTGATATTCGAATAAAAACAGATATTCAAGATAACCAATTATGCATTTTTGAGTTGATATGTCATTAATTCGCTTGGTATCTATAAAAATAAGTTTTGCACTGTTGTTAGTTAAATTCTTTTTTAAATCGCGCAAAACATAATCAAAAACAAAATTGGATTGCTCATTATTTATGGCAAACATCATTCTATTATGCGAAATATTAGAATTAAGACCATAGATTGAAATTACCGATGGCGAATCTTTTTTAAAATATGTAGTAAAAGGGTGCGCCAATTGATGAAGGTCATAAAAATTAAGCTCATAATCATTGGTTTTCGGAGCATAAATTTTGTGATAAAAAGCTTTAAAATCGTTGATTTGAAGGGCTCTATTTTTGTAACCATCTTGCGCCATCATATTCCGGAAATTGTCGCTATAATTATGAATTGAAACAAAAATTGATGCCATAATCATAAAAATTGAAAATCTTGACATTTGATTTTGAATTTTAGGCTGAAATTTTTTTTCAAAAATAAAGAAAAAAGTAAAATAACATGCCAAGGAAATAAAATTTGAAAGCCACAAATCTTTGAAAGGTGAAAGCAGAGTAGCAATTAGAGCAACTGAATATGCCGAAATATAAAATATGATTTTTTTTCGTGAAAAAAATTTTAATTTTTGACTCTCATCAAGTTTTTTATAAACCGCCACAAAACTATAAATTATCATTACCCACCAAACATTAAAAACTCCGCTTACACTAAATATTGACAACCTTAAAAAATCATTCTCGGCTAAGGGAACTATAATTAAGAACCCTAAGAAAAATAAATTTTGTGAAAAATTAAAAAAATTATGGCGCAAAATTATTGTTAAAATTCTAAGCAATAATGGGGTGTTGATGGCGCAAAATAGTGAGTATTGATCATTGGTAAAAATTTTTTCGATTAAAACAACCGCACTCGAACCAATAAAAATGTAAAGCAATTTTTTATCAATTTCTTGCATTTTAAATCGCGCATAAATCAGAAATACCGACAAATAAGGAAAAATCATAAAAGAAAAATTGCCGTAAACACTCTCGATAAATTTTATGAAACTATTGTAAATATTAAAGTAACTACTCCACATTGGAACCACTTCACTAAAAAAACTTGGCGCAAATTTAAAAATTGCCAATATGTATAATAGATAAAGGGCTATGGAGATTAATTTATCTAAGCCAAACACCATAAATAAAGATCTGTTCTTGAGGCACAAATAGCTTTCGAAAATCAAAAATAATAGAATGTAGTGAGGCTTGAGTGAAGCAATTAAGGCCATAATAATGCCCTTTATCAACAAATCTTTTTTGGTGAGCGATGAATAATTCTGAAGGCTAAGAGCTAGATATGGGTAAAATAAAATTAAAAAATAACTGGTTTTGGTTCCAAATTCAAAAATTAAAAAAGCATAAGGTCGCAAAAAAAATCCAATAAAAAATGAAATTATAAGTAAGTTGTAAAGAGCTTTATCTTGATAATATTGGGTTTTTTTTAGGATTTTTTTTGACCACAAAATTGATAAAATAGCTGAAATATTAATAACCCATTCAGCTATTATAATAGGGCTAATATCAAGCGCTTGCGATATTTTATATTGCAAAGCATAAAACCACATTGTTAGTGGAAAGTTTATTTCGAAAATATCGTCGTAATATTGCTTTTTGAGGGCTAATTTTTTACCAACATCAAGATAAACAGAAGTGTCAGGACCAATATCTGCAAGAGATCTAATAAAAATACTTAAAAGAAAAATTCCTAAACAAATAATTGTATAAAAATATTTATTTTGGGGCAAAAGGTTGATTTTATTTTCTAATATAAGCTTCAAATTCATCTTTATAATTGTTTGTAATAGTTGGAAACTCTAGTTGTTTTACGATTTCAAATTCGGCATCACTTAAATATTCTTTAGTATATTTTGGTATAAAAGAATTCGATGAAATAAAAGTTTTAGAGTTTGTCAAATATTTAAAATTTTCAGTAAAAATTTTGTTAATTTCTGGATCATGTAAAAAATACTCTAAAATTGTTATCGAGCAGTTAAAATTATAATAATTAATTAATAATTTATTTTTAGGATTCTTTAATTGCATCAACAAATCTTCTTTGGCAATTTCATAAAATTTTTTATCTATCAAATGATAATTTGGATACCTTATAATAGCTTTAATTACATCATACTGAAGAACTTTAGAGTTATTTGAAATTTGTGCGTAATTTCGAAAAGGATATGATTCAGAAATCTCTAAATTTAATGTTATAATATTTTCATTTTCGGCAAGATAGGTTTTTTTAATCAACATCAATTGATGATTCATTTGATTGGGAGATTTTAAAATAAAATTCATTTGATTATTTTTGGTATCAGAAAATAAAACCGTCTTAACAAATTTACTTATAAAACCAAGAGTTACAAAACAGACAAAAATAACTGTGAAATATTTAATTTTTTGAGAATATTTTTTAAAAATATAATTCTTATAAACTAATAAAAACATTAATATAACTAACGAAAATATTGACGTTGATGATATACAAATGATTTCAAAAAATTCGTCGGTTAAAAATAAAAAAATTGCTAACGATATTAAAATAAACCAATTTTTGGTTATAGAAATTTGGTATTGACGAGAGAATTCATAAAACCCGATCAGAACTACAAAAATAAAAAGCGCATAAAAAACTGCCCGCTGATCTAGGTAAAAACTCTCAGAAAAAATTAAAACTAGCGCCGAAATTGATAAAATTAAAATTTTTTTCAAATATTCGGATTTTTGTAGATGCAATGAATAGATATAAATCAACACAAAATACATTGCGAATTCAACTCTAAAATGCAAATATTTGTTAAAAAATTTTAGGTTAAAATAATTGTAGCGGTAGACATTATAATTTTTTAGGAAATATGTAAAATTTTCTAAAAAATTATGAAAAAAAACCCATAAAACCAATCCATATAAAGACAAAAAAATCGCAAAAATATAATTATGTAAAACAAAAAATGTTGTGATTTTTTTGGTTTTCCAAAATCTATATATTTCAAAACCAACAATTAAAAATATATTTGTTGGTTTTAGTCCTACAACTATCGCCATCAATATCCCAACAAGGGTTTTTTGAGTATTATTTAATTTTTCAATTCCAACAATTTGATAACAGAAATACGGATAAATAACCGCTAAAAGAAATGTGGTTTTGGTTAAATATTCATTAAAAATTAAGGTATTTACGCGCAAAAAAAATCCACAACTAAGCGCTATAATTAATAAATTAAAAATAATCTTTTGGGGAATTTGTTGAGAGTTTTTTAAAATTTTATAACACCAAAATATCACGCCAATCCCAATTAAATTAATGTAGTAATCGGCAATAATAATTGGGGTAATTTTAAAGAAATTTGCGATTAATATCGGTGGAAATAATAGAATAAAAGTCAGCGGAAAATTATATTCAATAAAGTCATGATTAAGTTTTTTACCCTCTAAAATTTTTTGAGCAATCTCAAGAGAAATACCTGAATCAACACCAATATCAACGCTTGAGCGTATATACAAACTTATTAAAATGATTACTAATGATCCAAATAATGCACAGCTTTTGGATGAAAGAAGTTTATCAATAAAATTAATAAAACTATTTGATTTTTGGAGCAAAAATTTTTCAAATTTTAAACCAAAAATAAGTCTTTTTTCTTCGATTAGAGTTTTAATTTCTAATAAATCGAACCCGAATTTCATTAAATTTAAGATTGATTGTTAAGCAAAATTAGCTAAAAAGCCCACATCTTAGTTTCTAACTTTAAACATTCAATTATAATGACAAAAACAATTACGGTTGCCTTTGGAGATGGCATTGGTCCAGAGATTATGGATAGCACTCTAGAAATACTTAATGCTTCAGGCGTTAAGTTAAAATTTAATACCATCGAGGTTGGTAAAAAAATTTATGAAAAAGGCTTTAATTCTGGCCTTATGCCATCTGCATGGGAAAGCCTAAACGAAACCAAAACCATTCTTAAGGCTCCAATTACAACTCCTCAGGGCGGTGGCTATAAAAGCCTAAATGTAACTCTTCGCAAAAAATTAGGTCTTTTTGCCAATGTTCGTCCCGTTTCATCTTTTTATCCTTTTGTAGCATGTAACTTTCCAAAAATGGATGTGGTGATTATTCGTGAAAATGAAGAAGATCTTTACGCTGGAATCGAATATCGTCAAACCGAACAAACTTACGAATGTTTGAAATTAGTTACCAAAAACGGTTGTGAAAAAATTATTCGATATGCCTTTGAATATGCGGTGGCAAATTCGCGAAAAAAAGTAACTTGTTTTTCAAAAGACAATATCATGAAAATGACCGACGGTTTATTTCACAAAACTTTTGATGAAATTGCTAAAGAATATCCACAAATTCAAACTGACCATTACATTATTGATATTGGGTGCGCAAGGCTCGCTTCAAAACCCGAAATATTTGACGTAATTGTTACCATGAATTTATATGGCGATATTATCTCTGATATTGTGGCCGAAATTTCTGGTTCAGTTGGTTTAGCTGGTTCGGCAAATATTGGCTCAAAATTTGCAATGTTTGAAGCAATTCACGGGTCAGCACCAGATATAGCCAATCAAGATATTGCCAATCCAACTGGTTTGATTCAAGCTTCTGTTATGATGCTAAATCACCTTAACGAAAGTAATTACGCTAATTTGATTCGCAATGCACTTTATAAAACTATTGAAGACGGCATTCATACCGGTGATATCTTTAACGAAAAAACCAGTTCTCGAAAAGTTGGAACAAAGGAGTTTACTAAATTTGTCATTGAAAATCTTGGCAGATCCCCTCAAAAACTTCCCACCGCTAATTTTAAAAATAGCGACAATAAAACTAAAATTATCATCAACAACAATTTAACATCAGACACCCCCCAATCTCAAAAGCAAAAATCGAGCAACAAAAAACTTATTGGCTTTGATTTATATGTCGATTGGAACAAAAGCTTTGATGAGCTTTTAAATATTTTAAAATCATTGGAAAGTGAAAAATTTGAACTCAAAATGATTAGCGCTAAAGGACTTCTTTTATTTCCATTAATCGATAAAAATAATATGCCAGAATACAACGGCGACCTAACTTCTCTAAGGTTTGTTGGCAAGGGTATTTGTGGTAAAACAAGTAGCGAAATTATCAATCCTAACATTTCAATATCAAATTTTGATATTATTGAATTTATGAGTTATTTGGCTTCAAATTCTCAAAACAATATCGATTTTGTAAAATATGAGGGCCTTTATTTATTTAACGACAAAGTTGCCTTTACCTCTGGTCAAGGTGAATAATCTGAACAAACATGGAATTTCCAATTAATATCGATAAATTTTTAGAGAGCGTCGCCAAAACACTTGCTAGCGCAAGCCTTTATTGGCAATCGCTCTCTATAATTTTATGCTTCGTCTTTGCCTATTTTTTTTATAGTGTAATTCGCAATAGCATAATCATAAAAATCCTCAACTCTCCCAACAATTCTCGCGAGTTCAATAATATTTTTAAAAAATATTTTTTACCCCTTTTATTTCCGATTATCTCGCTATTTTTTTTAATTTTAGGATATTTCATTTATCAGCAGTTTTACAAAGAAACCATTGTTATATCGACTACCATAAAACTCATCTCGCTGTTCTTATTCCTGCGCATGGTTCGAATCACTTCTAACAGCACCTTTATCACAAATGCCTCGGGATTTTTTTTGGTACCAGCTTTAATTTTGCATATATTTGGGGCCTTAGAACCAACCATTTCATATCTTGATGAGCTATATTTTAAAATTGGTAAAATTAAAATTTCACTTTATTTAATTATCAAAGCCATAATCGTTTTATTAACCGTTTTTTGGTTATCTGGCTTAATAAGTCGTAAAAGCAAATCATATTTTGAAAACAACAAAAACATTAAATCTAGCACCAAAGGTATTATCAGTAAATTCATAGACATCATAATCTATAGCGTTGTTTTTATAATAATTCTTAAAACTTTTGGCGTCGATTTAACGGCCTTAGCGGTGATTGGAGGCGCTATCGGTGTAGGAATTGGATTTGGATTACAAAAAATTGCCTCGAATTTTATTAGTGGTATAATTTTACTTTTTGAAAAATCAGTTGAAGTTGGCGATATAGTTGAGCTCGATAATGGAAGCATTTATGGCACAATTAAGCATTTTGGCGGAAGATACACCTTAGTTGAGGCCATGGATGGCAAAGAAATTATGATTCCAAACGAAGAATTTATTATCGGCAAAGTAACGAATTGGACCTACTCAAACAATCGGGCTCGTATCGAAATAAAAATTGGTGTTGCTTATGATAGTGATTTAAAAAAAACCAAGGAAATAATGTTGCAATGCGCTCTTGATCACAAAAAATGCATAAAATATCCCGAACCGGAATGTTATGTTGGTAGTTTAAACGAATATGATATATCAATGATTTTGTATTTTTGGATAAATGACATAGTTGAAGGAAGAATGGGCGCCAAAAGTGATGTTATGATAGATATTTTTGACAAACTTAAAGAAAACAATATCAAAATTCCTTTACCGCAACGCGAATTAAAAATAATTGAAGAAACTTCTATCGTTAAACCAAAAAAAAATCCTGAAACTATCAAAATTTCCAAAGAAAAAATTCAAAATTCAATCAAAAATAATCGCGATTTAAATTTCGATCTTTAATTAAATTTCGTTGATTAATTTTTCGTTGCTATTTGTAAATATTGTTAAAAAAATTTTGA
>RFYG01000069.1 GCA_009925685.1 Pseudomonadota bacterium | reverse complement strand
ATAAGTCCGAATCACAGGGGTTTTTTATATGGAGATGGATTGTTCGAATCATGTCGATTCATTGATAAAAAAATTATTAATTTTGATGCTCACATAAATAGACTTGAAAGAGGTGCTAAATATTTGCAAATTAAAATTCCTTCAAAGCCAAAGCTTTTACAAATTTGCCAAGATTTAATCGATAGAAATAATGATAAATTTGGAATAGTTAGAATATCGGTTTCAAGAGGAATTGGGTCTCTTGGATATTTACCTTTATCAAGTTGTAAACCGCTAATATTTATTGAAACAAAGCAACCGGCCCCAACTCCCAAAAATCAAAATCTTATAATTTGCGACTACAATCCTCCTCAATTTAATTTCAAAACCAGCAATTCAATTCCTTACATCTTAGCCAAAAAATTTGCTGAAAAAAACGGATATTTCGACTCAATCATGCTCGATAAAAATTATAAAATTTGCGAAACTTCGAGTGCCAATATTTTTTGGATCAAAGATAAAATTATTTATACTCCAAGCGATGATTGCGATATAATTTATGGAACTATTCGCGAATCATTATTTTCAATCAAGGAATTAAAAATAATTAGTGGGAAATATGATTTATCAAGCATTAAAGAGGCTGATGAAGTATTTATAACCAACAGCAATCTAGTTTTGATGCCGGTTGAAAAAATCGCATTTAGGAACAAAAAAAACTTTTATGAAATAAATTTTAAAAAAATACTTGTTAAAAAAGTTTTAAAGCTATTAAAAATTAAACTTCATTTGATTTAGGCGTAGTCCGTTAGATGTTTAAATTCCTAAAAAATCATTAATTAAATTTCTACAAAGTAGTGAAAGGCTCTAAAAAATTAACAACTTCAAAGCTTGGAATTTCTTATTCCAAAGCTTTTACCATTGTTGAGCTTTCTGTTGTCATAACAATTTTGGCCGTGATGATTATTGGAATAACCAGCACCAAATTAATGATTAGAAAAGCTCGTCTTGCAAACGCTCAGTCTCTAACTCAGAAATCAGTTATAAATGAAATTAATTCAGATCTAGTTGCATGGTATGAAACTTCCCTTGAATCAAGCTTTCTATTTAACGAAATCAAAAATGATGGCTCAAATATTTCAACTTGGAAAGATAACAACACTTACGCCATCAACAAAAATAACGCATCAAATTTAACAACTGCAAGCCAACCAAAATATTATCAAAATGCATTTTATGATTCAGTCCCAGCAATCAGATTTGACGGAAATGATGATTTCTTGAACTTCAATTGCAATAAAATCGCAAAATCTTCATACACAATTTTTGTAGTCGAACAAAGAAGATCCAACAAGTCAGTTAATTATTTCATTGGAGGATCAAATGTCGGGGTCAACGAAACAATTCATCTTGGTTACAGATCCAACACATCTATCACGCAAGCCCATTATTCAAATGATTTTGACACCCCAGTTGCTGGATATAATTCTGTTGAACCTAAATTATTTACCTTCGTTTACAATTTTAATATTGGTAAACAAATCTCAATAAACGGCAAAGCTCCGGTAGTAGCTAATCCTATTCAAAGCTCACCTTTATTGTCTTGCAATAATGTTGCACTTGGAAAATATGCATCTAGTTATTTTTATAACGGCGATTTAGCTGAAATAATTATGTTCAAACGATCTTTAAAAACAGAAGAAATAGAAGCAATCGAGAATTATCTCGGAAGTAAATATGGTATTTCTGTTTCCTAATAACCAAAACTTAATAACTTTAACTTAAAACATTTATGAAAAAAAATAGAGCATTTTCCTTAGTTGAATTATCGGTAGTAATACTGATAATTGGTATTCTTGTAGCTGGTGTAACTCAAAGCGGAAGACTTATCAGGCAAATAAAACTTTCTACCGCTCGCTCTGTAACAGCCTCATCTGATGTAGCGTCAATTCGTGATATAGTAGCATGGTTTGAATCATCTTCTGAGGGATCATTTGAGAACTCAAATAGCGTTACTGATATTCAAGACAAAGATACCCTTAAAAACTGGTTTGATATAAATCCACAAAAAGGCAAAGGTGATAAACCTATTTTAACTACTGGAAGCAGTGGCACCGAACCAAAATATTATTCAAACGGAATAAATGGCATCCCAGCAGTTTATTTTGATGGTGGAGACATAATTAGTTTCGTCCCAACTGGTACTGACCCTAGATTCCCGTTAATAACTGGCGACAAAAACTATTCAATGTTTGTTGTTTTCAGAGCGGATGGAACCAAAAACAAAGCTAAGTCAATCTTAACCGAAATTTCCGGAACTACCAGAACAGCTGATGCAGTGGCCTCGTTAGGTTTTTGGGGAGATTCAAGTAATGCTGGAAACCCCGGTTTTATTTCACATATTAGCACCAAAGCCAATAACTTTTTAGCCAATTCAACCATATCGGATTCAACTGATTACGTCCTTGGAGCGGTTGTAGATCTACCAGTATCTGGTAACGCTTTATCATCAAGTGTTAAAGTTTTTTTAAACTCAGTAACTGAATCATCATTAACAACTGGCGCAACATATGGCGATATCAGCGTAGCTGGCAACAAGTTCTCAATCGGATCTAACGCATCTTCATCTGAAAGCTTTACTGGCTTGATTGCCGAAGTTATTATCTTTGATCGCGCGTTAAAGAAAGAAGAGTATGAATCGGTTATCAGATATCTTGGCAAAAAATATAATGTAAAAGTCTAAATTATAAACTTATAAGACTCTTCAACCCGCATCGGTTAATTATCGATGCGGGTTTTTTATTATCTAAATTCAAGTGAAAATAACTTAAGTAGCTATCCAAGAAAACTTTTGCGATTCAAAAAAACTATTTAACTTAAAAGATCTTTTAAATTATTTGATCGATTTATACCCCCCCAAAAAAAAATCGTCCTTTAAACAAATCCTTAACTACGAATCTGAAATCTATAAACTTTAATTTTAATGGATAATTGACTATTCGGAAGCGAATAGAATCAAACAAGATAATACTTGGTGAGAACAACAATAAAGAAGTTTAGCGCATTATTTTAAAACGCGCGATCTCAAACTAAATGGATTGAAAATCACGATCATAATCAACAACATCAAATTAACGAGATAGGGAGTCATAAGCCAGAATAACTGATCAATTATAGTATCGTTGTCGACACTATAAAAAATTGTGAAAGGATATTCTAAAACTCGACTAGCAACAACAAAAAAATCATCCGATTTGAATAAATTAAATTTTTTTACCACCCCTAGCTTATTCGAAAAATCATAATTCTGGGCAATTTGTTCTAGCAACTTTGAATTATTTTTTTTATTTGATTCGAAAACCACCCTTCCCTCATTAGAAAGTACCGCAAAACTTCCAACATTTTTATCTAATGACATACGAATTTTACTAACCAAACTCTCGATTCTTACACTTAAAACCGAAGTTCCCAAATGATAACCTTTCTCTCCAGAAACTCCAACGGCAATTGGAAGAATATATTGACCACTTAAAGCACCAATAATCGCTTTACCAACCTGCAATTTCCATGGTTCATGCTCGGTTTTCTCTAGATAATCTCGAGAAGATAAGTCAATTGGCTTTAAGACCTTGCCAGCACTACTAGCAATAAGATATTTATTACTATCAATCCAATAAAGCATGCCCTCAAAATACATTTGATTAGCCAAATTATTTTGGTTACGAATCCGATCAATCGATGACAAAATATCAACCGTTTTATCGCCAAATGATTTAGATTTTAATATTTCGTGATTTACTGAATTTAGAAGTAATTGCGAGTAATTTAAAAAACCCTCGTAATCGCTTGCAACAAGGCTAGCAATTTGTTGATGTTCAACCGTTTTTGAATCGATAAAATCATCATAAGCTTTAAGTGCAAAAGCGATATTGGCAAAAAACGCCAAGACAATTAAAACATAAAATAACGTGGGTTTTTTGTTAATTTGAGTCTTATTTTTTTTAAGAGATTTTTTTTCTAAAATATTCGAATTTTGCAAACTTTTAGAGCTCTTGGAGTGTTTTGTTAATTTTTTAAAATTACTGAATTTTGTCAGAGTTTTTTTAATTTTTTTAAGATTATTCATAATCTTTATCCTTTGAAACTTTGTTTTTTAAACTTAAATGGTCCGGCTTAAATGGCTGGGTTTATAGCTGATTTTAAGAAATGTTGCTTACAAATTTTGGAGCTAATTTGATGTGCTTAAATTAAAAAAAATTTTTTGTTGCGCAAATTATTTTTCATGAAAATTATCATTTGCTACATTTTTAATTTTTTTCAAAATGCTTGTTTTAATTTTAAAAAAAACTTTTACCATTCTCACAAATTTTATCAAATAAACAATCTTTGAAAATTACCTCCCACTATTTTTTATTATTCCTCTTCAGCCTTAAACTGAAGTCTAAAAATATGGAGGTTTTTTTCGTTAAAAAAATGTGCTAAATGCACATTTTTAGAAAAAAACGGGTGAAGGAGCGAAAGCGACGCGCACCCAGAGGCGATAATCGTCTTCGAAAAAATTACAAAGTAATTTTTGAGAAAAGCGATTTGAGCTTACCACTAAAAAAATACCAAAATATGGAGCGGTGGCCGAGAGGCTGAAGGCGTCGGTTTGCTAAACCGATATATGGTTGAAAAGCTATATCGGGGGTTCGAATCCCCCCCGCTCCGCCATAAAAAAGGGCTCCCATCGGGAGCTTTTTTTTATGGTGAAAAGAAGGTTTGGATGAGAACCTAGGTTCGACAAGAAGCCGTTTTTGAGCTTAACGAACGAAGTGAGTTTAGCGAAAAAGGCGACTTGCAACTCGCCTGCAAGGCGAGTACAATTCAATTTAAATTTAACTAAAAACAGAATTCGTTTTTTAATAATTTGGATGCGAAAGTGAGCGAAGCGAACGCCATCCCCCCCCCGCTCCGCCATTTTAAAGGACTGGCTAAAAGCCAGTCTTTTTAAATGGCAGAAAGGATGGATGAGAACCTGTTTAAAAATAATCTCGAACTTTTTCCCTTTCTTAGTCAACTTTTAGAAAACTAAAATTAGTTAAGTATGACTATCACCAATAAAACGAGAAAAATTCTATGGGCAAAATCTGGTGGTAAATGCGCTATTTGTAGAATTGATTTAGCACATTCAGATAGTGACGAGGAATCAAATCATGTTTTTGGTGAAGAGTGTCATATAATTTCTTCAAAACCCACTGGTCCAAGATTTGTTGTATACATAAATTACGATTCCAGCGATAATTTAATTCTTTTATGCCCAAATCATCATAGCTTGATCGACAAGAAAATAGAAAAATATCCCGTTGATGAGTTGAGAAAAATAAAAATTGCCCATGAAAAATGGGTTTCTGAAAATCTAAGCAAAAAGAAAGATCAAGAAAATGATATTAGCCATCTACAAAGATTAACAACTGGTAGAGAAATAGTTGATATAATAATGAATAATCATGTCTACGAATTTAATTATGACGAGGTTAAAACAAAAGAAGAGTCTGATTATGTGGGGTGTTTTTTACAGGAATTAAAAGATTATGGAGAATGTTCTGATTTAATGAAAATTTCTGAAAGAATAGAGTTTGGATTCAAGTTAAATAAATCTTTGGAAGAATTAGATGAGAAAGGTTTCTGGGTTTTTGGAGCTAGAAGAAAAAAAAGAATGTTTGCTGATATTACAAAGGAGAGCTACTTATTAAATATTGCCACAATAAGAGTAGTAAAAAAGATAACCCAGAAATCATTACTTGTAATAGTTAATTGTTTTAATGATAATAAATTAAAAAAAAATATTAAAATAACGATTTTATTTAATATTAAAAAATTTTATTAAAATTAACTTTTTACCTTTTTACAACCCTTAAATAAATTATAGATCTTATGAATCCCAATATAATAGTTCCGAGTTTAACTAGAATTGTTGCTCCTATAATTTTTTCTGCAATTTCAACAGCGCTTTCATCAGCTTTAGCAGTTGCGATTTTTCAAACTAAATTTACAAATGCAGAAGAAGCTAGAACGCAAACATCTAAAGGTAATGAATTGTTAACTGGACATGAAGTTGAAAACATCTTCAGAAACTTGATTAGTAGATACAATAGTTTCCAACAGAATTATAATAATTTCAAAATCGAAAGTATTTCTAAATCTAAAATGCTTTGTTTTGCGGGCTCTAATCTTTCTTCTTCTATTGATCCTTTCGGCAACACTCCACTCACCAGACTTGTTGCTAATCAGAGATTTGGCCTCGTTAAAGCAATAATGAATGAAGTTGGGGATCAGGAATTGCTAAAAGCTCATCCAGCTTTAACCAAAAGATTTCTTGATGCTTCTGATAAAAATGGTATAAATTTCTTGGAAATGTCTTCGCGTTTTTACGGAGTTATGCCAGAAGAACTCTTGAAAAAAGTTGTTTCTTTATATGCCGAAAATGCAGAACCAGAGTCAATAAAATTAACTCCAGCAATTCTTTCTTTACCAGAAAAACTTTTTAATTCATTATTACCAAAAATTAATAAGACAAACATGGAAGAATTTACTAATCCTAATGTTTCAGAAAAAAAAATTTATGACAAAATCGTCAATTCGCGAAATGAGGTTGGCCTATCTGAGAAAGTTATTTACGTTAAAGAAGGCTTAGAAAATAGTGTTTTAGCAAACTATAGACCTGAGAACGATGGTCTGCCAGATCAGTCAGGTCAGGGGGAAGTTACGAGTGATTATATTTTTTTCAAACCTCAATTAAGATCAGGAACAATTGCATCTAAAGAACTTTCCGAGCAAGATCCAGAAAATATTAGCAAACAAATTAATAGACCTGATTTAAGTATAGACGATCAAAAAGCTTTAACTAGGGCTCTGTTAAATAAAAATCTTCCCTCAGCAATTATGGCAGGAAAAAATGCAAAGGTAAATATTCAAAATCTTTTAAAACTCGATGTCTGCCCATCTGTTTCGCCAAGTCCTAAAGAGTTTAGTAAAGTTGTTAATAATGACAAGGTACCCCAAATTTAATACACTTTCTTCCTTCTTAAATTGAGCAAAAAAGCACATTTAAAACTTGTTTTGATGTTGCTAATTTTATCAATTA
>RFYG01000068.1 GCA_009925685.1 Pseudomonadota bacterium | reverse complement strand
ATTAAAAAAAAATTATGAAAATTGAAGAAAAGCAAAAAATTTGCGCTGATTGGTTCAAAATTTTGCGAGATAAAATATGTTTTGAGTTTGAAAAAATAGAAGAAGAATTTGACAAAAAATTCCCTGCAAAATTTATTAGAAAAAACTGGAATAGACCTGATAAATCAATGCCGAATGATGATGGAGGTTATGGCGAAATATCGATCATGAAAGGAAATGTTTTTGAAAAGGTTGGTGTTAATTTCTCAGAAGTTTATGGAGAATTATCAAACGAATTTCGCAACGAAATTCCCGGTGCTAACGAAAATCCTAGATTTTGGGCAAGCGGAATATCATTGGTCGCGCATATGAAAAATCCGCTTGTTCCTGCGGTTCATTTAAATACCCGTTTTATCTGTACCCAGAAATCTTGGTTTGGTGGAGGTACGGATTTAAATCCTGCAATTGAAAATCCTCAAGATACAATCGATTTTCATTCCACACTTAAAAAAGCCTGCGATTATTCTGATTCAACTTATTACGATAAATATAAAAAATGGTGTGACGAATATTTCTTCATTAAACATCGAGGAATATCAAGAGGTGTAGGTGGTGTGTTTTATGATAATCTTGATACCAATAATTTTGATAAGGATTTGGAATTTACTAAAAATATTGGTTTAGCATTTCTTGATATTTACCCAAAAATTGTCCGCAGACAAATGACCAAAAAATACTCCGATCAGGAAAAGGAAATTCAGCTTAAAAAACGAGGTCTTTATGCAGAATTTAATTTAGTTTATGATCGCGGGACTCGTTTTGGTTTAATGACAGGCGGTAATGTTGAGGCTATTTTAATGTCTCTTCCTCCAGTTGCTAAATGGGAATAATAACTAATAAAATTTAACCTAAATTTTAATTAATAATGGAAAAACTCTCTCAAATATATGAAGGAAAAGCCAAAATCCTTTTTCAAACTTCAAATCAAAATCAACTAATACAATTTTTTAAAGACGATGCAACCGCTTTTAATGCTCAAAAAAAAGCTATCATTGATGGAAAAGGAGTTCTAAACAATTATATTTCGGAGTTCATAATGATTGAGTTGGAGAAAAATTCAATTCCGACTCACTTTATTCAAAGGATCAACAATCGAGAACAGCTTGTTAAAAAAGTTAAGATCATACCGCTTGAAGTTATTGTTCGTAATATCGTCGCGGGTTCAATGGCAAAAAGACTTGGAATAAATGAAGGCGATGAATTGAGTGAACCAGTTTTTGAAATTTGTTACAAAAAAGATGAACTTCATGACCCAATAATTAACGATGATCATGCAACAATTGTTTTAAAATTAATTAATAAAAACCAACTATCTGAACTTAAAAATTTAAGTTTAAAAATTAATCAAATTCTTACCAAAATTTTTAACGAGATCTCAATAAAATTGGTTGATTTTAAAATTGAATTTGGCTTTGATAATGAGAGTAATTCAATTATTCTAGCTGATGAAATTAGTCCAGATAGTTGTAGATTGTGGGACAAAGATACGCTTAAAAAACTTGATAAAGATCGTTTTCGTCGTGACCTTGGAGGGCTTACAGAAGCCTACCAAGAAGTCGCTAGAAGGCTTAAAATTTCCATCAATAATTTATAATTTATGAAAGTTAGAATCAACATTGCCCTAAAAAAAGCTGTTCTTGATACTCAAGGAAAAGCTATTGAAAATTCATTAATTAAAAATTTAGGATATTCTCAAATTTCAAATGTTCGTCAAGGAAAGTTCGTTGATTTCGAAATTAACGAAACTGATGAAAATAAAATTAAGGCTATTGTTGATAGTGTTTGCGATAAATTATTGGTCAATAAAATAATCGAAGATTATTCGTTTGAAATTATCAAAAATTAATCAAATTTCTCAATGAAATCAGCTGTTATCACTTTTCCCGGTTCAAACTGCGATAGAGACGCTTTGGACGCTTTAAATAAGGTCTCAACTAAAGTGCAAAAAATTTGGCACGCCGAAACGAATCTCGATAATGATCTAGATTTGATCATAATTCCGGGCGGTTTTTCATTTGGCGATTATCTAAGAAGTGGAGCCATGGCAAGCATTTCTCCAGTTATGAATGAAGTTAAAAGATTATCTCAAAAAGGTGTTAGAATTCTTGGAATTTGCAATGGGTTTCAAATTCTTACCGAGTCCAATTTATTACCAGGTGCTCTTCTAAGAAACGAAAAGATTAAATTTATATGTCGTCAACTATATTTAAGGGTTGAAAATACCAATACAGATTTCACCAATAAATATAAAAATCGACAAATTATTAAAATTCCAATTGCTCATATGGATGGTAATTTTTTTGCTCCCAATGATGTTATTAAAATGATCGAAGATAATAACATGGTAGCCTTTAGATATGTTGATAAATTGGGAAATGTTGCAAATGATTCGAATCCAAATGGTTCAATTTTAAATATCGCTGGAGTTTATAATAAAAATAAAAATGTTCTTGGAATGATGCCACATCCTGAAAGAGCGATTGATGTAAATACTGGCTCTAACGATGGATCTCTCCTCTTTGAATCGCTTAAAGTTTTATTTTAAGATGCCTTATAAAGCTCGGGTCGCCATATTAATTTCAGGTCGGGGATCTAATATGGAAAAACTCATTGATGCATCATCTCAAAACGATTTTCCAGCGCAAATAGTTGTTGTTGGGAGCAACAACCCTAAGGCATTAGGCATTGATTATGCTCAAAAAAAATCTATCCCCACTTTTGCAATTGATCACAAAAATTTTCAATCAAGGCAAGAATTTGACAATGCACTTCATCAAGAGCTTTTAAAGTATAAAATTGATTTAATATGTTTAGCTGGATTTATGCGTATTCTTGGTGCAGAATTTATTAAACTTTATCCAAATAAAATTATAAATATTCATCCTTCAATATTACCAGAATTTAAGGGAGCTCATGCGGTTAAAGATGCAATTAATGCAAAAGCTAAAATTTCGGGATGCACGACTCATTTTGTAAGCCCAGAAGTCGACTCAGGTCAAATTATAATGCAATCCCAAGTTAAAATTGATGAACACGATAATCCAGAAACTCTAGCAAACAAAATACTAGCTGAAGAACATAAAATTTACCCTTTAACACTTAAATTAATTGCTCAACAAATTTTGAACAAAACAATATGAAAATCCTGCCATTAGTAATTGCTCCGGATCCACTTCTTAAAAAAATTTCTTTACCAGTCACTGAAATAAACAACGAAATTCAACAATTCATGAAAGATATGATTAATACTATGTACCATGAAGGTGGAATTGGGCTGGCAAGTGTTCAGGTTGGGGTCCTAAAACGAATTTTAGTTATGGATATTGATTATGAAGTTGATCACAGTCATCATCATGACCATGAATCGTGTAATGAAATTCATGTTAAAAACTCTAACCCTCAATTTTTTGTTAATCCTGAGATCATAGAATCATCACCAAATAACTCCTCTTTTAATGAGGGTTGTTTATCATTTCCGGGAGCGCGAGCAGAGGTGGTGCGTCCTGACTCAATAAAAATAAAATACCTTGACTTTAATGGCAATCTACAACTAAAAACATTCGATGGTATTTCTGCAACATGCATTCAACACGAAATAGATCATTTAAATGGTATAACCTTTGTTGATAGAATTTCACCATTAAAGCGCGAAGTAATTCTCAAAAAAATTAAAAAACGGAAATAATGGCTAATTTTAAGTACAAGGCAATTAATCAAGAGGGTAAATATATCACTGGAAAAATTTCAGCTGAAAACCCTTCTGAGTTAATGTCACTTTTAAAATCAAGCTCTTTGGAACTTGTTTCATATCGTGAAGAAAAAAATCGCGCTCTAAGCTTTCTAGGTGGGTTAAAAAGTAGTGAGCTTGTAACAATTTTTATTCATCTTGAACAACTTGATAAAGCGGGAGTATCAATTATTGATTCAATTCAAGATTTAAAAGAAACCACCGATTCAATTAAGCTTAAAAATCTCATGCAAGAGATTTACGAATCAATTAAAAATGGAAACCTTTTTTCAGAAAGCTTAGCTAAAAGACCTGATATATTCAAACCTACTTATGTGGGATTAATTGCAATGGGTGAAAAAACAGGTAATTTATCCGCATCTTTCGCAAATATTGTTGACGATATCAAGTGGAATATTGAAATTCGTCGAAAAACTAGAAAAGCAATAGTCGGACCATTGTTTGGGGTTATTTTGATGTTTTTAGTTCTAGGTGTAATGACTGCTGTTGTTGTTCCAAAAGTTACGGGCTTTTTATCGGCGCAAAGTATCGATCTTCCATTTTTAACTGTTGCGTTAATAAATTTTTCAAACTTTATTCAAGAATTTTGGCTTACCATAATTTCAACCCCACTAATTATTTGGCTATTAATTAAAATTCTTGAAAGATTCCCAGCAATCCATGTTAAAATCGATTATATAAAACTAAAAACCCCCATTTTCGGTTCGATAATTACCAAAATAGAATCTGCTAAATTTTGCCAATTCTTTGCTATGACATTCAAAAGTGGTTTAGGAGTTCTTGAATGTTTAGATGCCTCAAGTATTGCCCTAAAAAATCGTGCAATTCGAAGTGGAATATCGTTCGTGCGACAACAAGTTTCGGACGGTCAATCTCTTTCGGGGTCAATTTCAGCTACAAAATTCTTTCCAAATCTGGTCGTAAGGATGTTTAAAGTTGGTGAAGAAAGCGGTAACATGGAAAGTGCTCTAAAAAATATCAAATACTTTTATGACAAGGAAATAAACGATTCAATTGAAAGATTAGTTGGCCTTATTCAACCTACAATAACTGTTGTAATGGGTGGTATGATCGCTTGGATTGCGGTAGCGGTTTTTGGTCCCATTTACAGCACATTCTCAAACTTACAATAATGCTTGAATTACCTGCTTATCTAGTTCTTGGAATTGGAACTGAAATAGGTAAAACTTTCTTAACATGCGCTTTGTGCAAAAGAACACCGCGCATTAAAGCCATAAAGCCCGTTTTGAGTGGTTTTGTAAATGATAATAAATCTGATTCATCACTGTTACTGCAAGCAATGAATTTAGAAGTTAATTTTTTAAATCTAGAGTCCATTTCACCTTGGAGATTTGAAAAACCTATATCTCCAAATTTTGCCGGCTATGTTGATTATCAAAAATTATTAGAATTTTGTAAAAATAAAATCAATCTAAGCATAAAATCTCAAAATGTTTTGTTAATTGAGGGTGCGGGAGGAATTATGAGTCCCATAAATAATCACAAAACATTCATCGATATTGCGCATGATTTAGATTTGCCAATTATTTTAGTTACATCAAATTATTTAGGTTCAATAAGTCATACCTTATGCGCTCTTGAGCTTATAAAATCTAAAAAACTAAAACTCACTAAAATTATCCTAAATAACAATTACAATCCTCCGATTTCAGGGGCGGAATTTATAAATTGCATCCAAAATTTTTATAACTTTGAAATTCAAGAAATTGAAGATTTTATAAAAAATTCTTGATTGAATAATTGACATGTTATTAATTAAATTTTTTTAAAAATTTTAAATTCAGTATGACGAACATTATAAATATCAACGATCCAAATCGTTCTCAGGATATAACTCCAATTGATAAAATTTCACTTCAGAAAGACAATATTCAACAAAATTGGGTTAAAAAAGCCGAAATTTTATGCGAGGCATTACCTTACATGCGAAAATTTACCGGAGAAACATTTGTTATAAAATTTGGTGGCTCAGCAATGGGTGGTGAAAATAACCTAAAAAACTTTGCCAAAAATGTAGTTTTATTAAAACAAGTTGGAATAAATCCCGTTATTGTTCATGGAGGCGGTCCACAAATTGGTAAAATGCTTGATAAACTTAACATAAAATCAACTTTTATTGACGGCTTGAGGGTTACCGATGCTGATACTGTTGATGTTGTTGAAATGGTTCTTGCTGGTTCAATTAATAAAATGATAGTTAAAGAAATCAATCAAGCTTCAGGTAAAGCTATTGGTATCTGTGGAAAAGACGCAAATTTGATTAGAGCAAAAAAAGCAACAAAAGTAAAAAAAGATCCAAACTCTAACATAGAAAAAATTTTAAACCTAGGTTTTGTTGGCGAACCTTATTATGTAGACCCAGATTTTTTAAGCATTTTTGAAGATTCTGACATAATTCCCGTTATTGCTCCGATTGGCATTGGTGATAATGGCGAAACTTATAATATAAATGCTGATACAGTTGCTGGAGCTGTTGCGTCAGCAATCGGTGCGTCAAAACTTATTATGCTATCTGATGTTGATGGCGTAATGCTTCCGAATGGAGAATTAGTTAGTCACCTTAATATTGCAACCGCTAGACAAATGATTTCTGATGGAGTTATTTCCGGAGGAATGATTCCTAAAGTTGAAACCTGTATCAGCGCCTTAGAAAATGGTGTTGGTCACGCTCATATACTAAATGGCGCTACTGATAATATTTTATTGATGGAAATTTTTACAACAAGTGGGGCTGGAACTATGATTATGTAGGGTTTGCATCTTATTTAAGGCATTAAAAAAGGAGTTGATTAAACCTCAACTCCTTTTTTATTTTTAAATTTATAAACCGTATTTTTTAACCAGAATTTCAGCAATCTGAACGGCATTTAACGCCGCACCTTTTTTCAAATTATCAGCAACAACCCACATCGACAATCCGTTTTTAACCGAATTATCCTTGCGTATTCTGGATACAAAAACTGGATCTTTGGCTGAAGCTTCAATTGGGGTCATGAATTTCATTTCGTGAGGATTATCAATTACCAAAACACCATCGGTATTTTCAAGAGCTTTTCGAGCTTGCTCAACTGAAATTGGCTTTTCAAACTCAATATTTATTGCCTCGGAATGACAATTAAAAACCGGAACTCTAACGCAAGTTGCTTCGACTTCAATATTTGGGTCAAGAATTTTTTTAGTTTCAACCTTCATTTTCCACTCTTCTTTTGTAACCCCGTCATCCATAAAAACATCAATTTGAGGAATAACATTAAAAGCTATTCTTTTGCTAAATTTTTTTGGTTCGAGATTTTGGTTTTCGTAAATTTTTTTTGTAGAATTATAAAGTTCATCCATAGCTTCTTTGCCAGCTCCGGATACAGCTTGATAAGTCGCAACAACAATTCTTTTAATTTTTGCGATTTCATGAAGAGGTTTTAAAGCAACAACCATTTGAATTGTTGAGCAGTTAGG
>RFYG01000067.1 GCA_009925685.1 Pseudomonadota bacterium | reverse complement strand
ACATTTTTAAATAAAATCAATTCCTAAGTTTTTAAACTGATTTCTTAAATAATGATTATAAATTTATTAATGCACTTCAGGAAGATTTAAAATATCTCGAAGTTAAATAAATTTGAACTACTAGGGATTCAAAGTTTAAGACCAGTTTTGAGCTATTACGTTTGATTCAAACTGTTAGAAAGAAACTAAAAATTCTTTATATTTTTTGCATTTTGTCTTCCAAATTTTTCGCATCTTGATCGATCTTATAATCAGCGCTGTAAATTTCGTTTAATTGATTCTCGCCCTTAATTTGACTGGACAAAGCATATCCGTTATTTTTAAGAAACTTTGATGAAATTTGTCTAAGCCTTTCTGGTCTTGTCAAATAAACCCACTCGACTTCGAGCAATCTAATCTGATCTTCAAAATCATTTATTTGCGCTCTACTTTGAGCTATATTTTCTTGGAGTTTTTCAACATTAAATTGAATATAAAACATCACAAAAATACTCAAGATAACCGAAAGAATTACTGAAAAATTGACAAAATAATATCGGTTTACTGAATCCCAAATTTCTTTCATTTATATTTTATAATTTGTGAGCAACTCGCATTTTAGCTGAGCGAGATCTCGGATTAATATCAATTTCAAACTGAGATGGACTCACAGCTGATTTGGTAATTATTTGAAAATTTCTTTTAAAATTTTTATCAATTATTTCATCGGGCTGATATCTAGAATATGAGTTCTTTAAGCCCGCTTGTTCTCTAAAAAAATCTTTAACAATTTTATCTTCAAGCGAATGAAAGGAGACCACCACGAGTCTTCCGTCTTTTTTTAAAATTTTAAGGGTTGCATTCAAAGCTAACTTCAATTCTTCTAATTCACGATTTACAAATATTCTAATGGCTTGAAAAGTTTTGGTCGCCGGATCGGTTTTGTGATAACCGCGATAAAATGAACGCACAATTTGGGCCAACTCAACGCAAGTAATAATTGGTTTAATTTTTCTATCTAAAACAATTTTTTTGGCAATTTTGCGGGCTTTAGGTTCTTCACCATATTTAAAAATTATATTTGCTAACTCCTCTTCACCTTCATAATTTACAACATCAAAAGCACTCATTTTTTGACTCTGGTCCATTCGCATATCTAGCTTTTCTTGAGCATCAAACGAAAATCCTCTAATTTTTTCATCAAGTTGCATCGACGAAACCCCTATATCAAAAACTATTGCGTCAACTTCATGAATATTCTCTTGTTTTATGGATTCGGCAATTTCTGAGAATTTTTGATTTTTAAAAACAAATCTATCGCCAAATTTCTTGTGCAAGTCCTCGGCAAATTTTTTTACAGAAATATCTCTATCAAAGGCAATTAATTTACACTCGGCCTTCTCAAGTATAGCGCTCGAATAACCACCTGCGCCGAAAGTAGCATCAATATAAACTTCACCATCTTTTATGGCTAAGTTTTCAATAACTTCATTAAGCATTACTGGTTTATGAAATTGATGGTTGGTCATTTATTTAACCTCAATAGATTGCGCTTTAATTTTGCCTCGTTCTTAGCTTTTTCCATATATTTTGAAAAACTTTCAGGCTCCCAAATTTCGAAGGTTGAACCCTTGCCAACAAATACTGCGTTGTCTTTAATTTTAGCAGTTTTTAGTAAATTTTCTGGCAAAATAACTCTACCGTCTCCATCAATCGATAATTGCACCGATCCCCCTAAAACCGCTGTAGCAAAGGCATCTCTTTCTTCTGAAAATGGCTCTAAATTATCAATTGAATCAGATAATTTTTTGATTCTATCCAAATCACACCCTTCAATACATTGATTTATAAATGATTCATAAACCACCATAGCCGAGTAATTTTCATTCACCAATGAAGCGCGAAACTGCGCTGGTACTGAAACCCTGCCCTTTGCGTCAACTTTGTTTGTAAATGTTGATAAAAATAATGCCACGGAATTATTTGGATTAATTTGGATTTAGATGGAAATTTATGGAAAAATTACGTAAGAATTAAGAAATGTCAATAAATAATTATTAAAAATATTAAAAATTAATGATTGTTTGTTTCGTAATTTAAAATTTGTTGAAGAGCTGATAATTATAAATGAAAAAATCTTATACGAATAGTATCTAAAGACTTCATAATACTGGTTGTTGAGGCATAACGACAAATCAATTTTTACAGAATTATTTTGCGGATAATTAAAAATTGTTTTTTAAGAAAAAAACCCTATCGTCGATGAAAATTCTTTTGATAAATTCCATAAACTTAAAATGACCGAATCAAATCCCCAGAGTCACTCAGCTAAATATTGTCAACCCGATCAAAACGGAAAATTTGGTGAATTTGGTGGAAATTATGTCGCCGAAACGCTTATGCCAGCGGTTCTTGAGCTTCAACAAGCTTATGCCAAACTAAAA
Source organism: Pseudomonadota bacterium (assembly GCA_009925685.1). GTDB lineage: Bacteria > Pseudomonadota > Alphaproteobacteria > Rickettsiales > UBA1997 > CAILUF01. Next base: position 4,859 of record RFYG01000067.1, on the reverse strand, counting down.
AACGACCCCGATTTCCTTCAAGAACTTAAATATTATTTGCAACATTACGTTGGTCGCCCTAGCCCACTCTATTATGCTCAGAGACTTAGTGATTATTGCGGTGGCGCTAAAATTTACTTAAAACGCGATGAACTTAATCACACTGGTTCGCACAAAATCAATAATTGTATTGGACAAATTTTGGTGGCCAAAAAAATGGGCAAAAAACGCATCATTGCCGAAACTGGTGCTGGGCAACATGGGGTTGCAACTGCCACAGTTTGCGCATTATTTTCGCTACCATGCACAATCTATATGGGCGCCAAAGATATTGCTCGTCAAGCGCCAAATGTTTTTCGTATGAAACTACTTGGCGCCGAAGTTAAACCGGTCGAAACTGGCTCCAAAAGCCTTAAAAATGCCATCAATGAAGCAATGCGTGACTGGATTGCCAATGCAAACGACACTTATTACCTTCTTGGCACTGTAACTGGACCTCACCCATATCCTCAAATGGTTCGCGATTTTCACTCAATAATTGGAAGCGAGGCAAAAGAACAAATCTTAGCAACCGAATCAAAGCTACCGGACGCCCTTGTGGCTTGTATTGGCGGTGGTTCAAACTCAATTGGTTTGTTTTATCCTTTTATCGACGACAAAAATGTTGCGATGTATGGCGTTGAAGCTGGTGGCAAAGGTCTTGATACTCAAGAACACTCAGCATCAATTAGCAAAGGTTCAATCGGAGTTTTACACGGCAATAAAACTTTTTTTCTTCAAAATGACGATGGACAAATCAATGATGCACACTCTATTTCAGCCGGCCTAGACTACCCCGGAATTGGCCCTGAACATGCCTACCTTCATTCAATTAATCGAGTTACATATGTTAATGCGACCGACCAAGAAGCCCTTGAAACCTTTCAACTAATGTGCAAAACCGAAGGAATTATTCCGGCCCTTGAATCGGCTCACGGCGTAGCTTTTGCTTGTAAACTTGCTCGAAAAATGTCGAAAAAACAAATTATTATCGTCAATTTATCGGGTCGCGGTGACAAAGATATCAACACCGTTGCCCAACATTTAGGATTTAAACTGTGAACAGAATATCTAAAAAATTTGAAGCCCTAAAACTTCAACAAAAATGCGCCTTTGTGGCTTATATTTGCGCTGGAGATCCCGATTATGAATCTTCATTAAAATGCTTAAAATCATTACCCAAAAATGGGGTTGATATAATCGAAATTGGGGTGCCTTTTCTTGACCCCGCAGGCGATGGACCAATTATTGAAAATTCTGCCAAACGAGCAATTTCTGCGGGAATGGATTTGAACAAAACCCTCAAAATGGTCCAAGATTTTCGTAAATCCGACTCCGAAACACCAATAATCTTAATGACGTACTTTAATCCACTTTTGAAATTTGGACTTGAAAAAATCTTTGAAAGCGCTCGTTTAAGTGGCGTTGATGGCTTTATTGTGGTTGACCTGCCATTCGAAGAAGAAAATGAAATAATTCATCATCTCGATATTCAAAAGCTTGACCTAATAAAACTAATTGCCCCAACTACCTCAATTGAAAGAGCTTCAAAAATTTTAAAAAATTCCAGCGGATTTGTTTATTTAATTTCTATGCTTGGAATTACAGGCACTAAGTCTGCTAAAATTGAAGATAACAAAAAAAATATCGAGAATCTCAAAAAAATATGCCAACTTCCAATCGTTATTGGCTTCGGGATTCAAGAACCATCTCAAGCGCAACAATTTAGTAAAATTGGCGTTGATGGCGTTGTTGTTGGATCGGCAATTGTTAAGGAGATGTCGCACAATATTCCAATTCCAGAAATTTTAGAAAATGTTGAAAAAAAAGTTGTACAATTTTCAACGGCTATTAAATCCTAACTAAAATTTTATTACAAAAATATGCTTTCAAATATCTTCATCAGCACTACAAACTGTGATATAAAATATAAAAATCGTGATGATCTATTATTCATAAAATTCAATCACCCCGCTACTGTCGCAGGGGTTTTTACTAAGTCGTCCATGCCCGCTTCACCAGTGCTTTGGTGTAAAAAAAATATTCATCTAGGTAAAGCAAGAGCCTTAATAGTTAACGCCGGAAACGCTAACGCTTTTACCGGAAAAATTGGCGATGAAACCGTTATTCAAACCGCCAATGCCGTCGCTAATGCATTAAAATGCAAGTCCGAAGAGGTTTTTATTTCTTCGACTGGGGTGATTGGAGAAATTTTAGATTATAAAAAAATCACCCATGCAATTCCGCTAATGAGTGAAAATTTTTCTAATCATGAAGTTGCATGGGATAAAGCTTCACGAAGCATTATGACCACCGACACTAAGCCAAAATTAGTCAAAAAAACTTGCACAATTTTAGGAAAAAATATTGAGTTAATTGGTTTTGCAAAAGGTTCGGGGATGATCGCTCCTAATATGGCCACTATGCTTGGATATATTTTTACCAATGCAAATATTGCCCAAGATACTTTACAAAAAATTTTAGTCGATGCCGTTGAAAAAAGTTTCAACTCGATTACGGTTGACTCAGATCAATCAACCAATGACACTGTTTTATTTTTCGCCGATAAAAGCGCTAATCATCACGAAATTTCTGACTCTCACGACAAAAATTTGCATGAATTTAGAGAAAAATTAGATGAACTCTGCCTTGAGCTTGCTAAAATGATTGTTGTTGATGGCGAAGGCGCTAAAAAACTCATTGAAATTATTGTCGAAGGAGCGCAAACAGGTATCCAAGCTAAAAATGTTGCAATGTCAATCGCCAATTCCCCTCTGGTTAAAACAGCAATTGCTGGAGCCGATCCAAATTGGGGAAGGATTGTAATGGCGGTTGGTAAATCTTGCCCAGAGACTTCACCCGAAAAAATTTTAGTAAAAATTGGTGAACACCCCCTAACACAAAACGGAGCTAAGCATCCAGAATATGTTGAGAAAGTTGTGCACGAATATTTAAAAAAACCTGAAGTGGTTATCACGGTAAACTTAGGGATTGGCAATGCCAGCTCAATTGTTTGGACTTGTGATTTAAATGAAGAATATATCAAAATAAACAAAGATTATCGAAGCTAAACCATGCAAGACCCAGTCGCCAAAGCCAAATTCAATAGCTCGCGCCTTCATCTTTCAAACGCTCTTAAAAATCTTGAAAAAATTATTAAAAATAAATTAGAAAAAAATTACATCGACAACACCACTCTTAATCTTCAGGATAATTTCGAAGAAGCCGAAATAAAAATTCATCAACAAAAATTACAAATTAGCGATTTAACTCGAGAAATTCATGATTTACAAAAAACTCTAAATGAGGTTTCCAAAGAAAATGAATTGTTGCATAGCCGAATCAAAGGAAGCGCTGAGATAAAACAAAAATTTTGCAAGGAATCAAACGATTTGATCCAGTCGCTTAATTCTAAGCTAAAACAAATCGATGAAATTATTACAAAACTATGATTTTAGAAGTTTTAATCGGCAAAAATAAATATAAACTTGAGTGTCGCCCCGAAGAGAGTGAAATAATTCTTGACTGCGCTGACAGGCTAGACCAACGCATCAAAGAGCTCGAGGAAAATATCGAAAATGTTAGCAATTCACATTTATTAGTAATTGCAGGGCTGATGCTCGAACAAGAATTAATCCAAAAGAATCAAGAATTTATCGAGGAAAAGAAACTTTTATATACCGAAGATGAGCTCTACGAAGCTATGAGTGAACAAATGGACAATGTTTCAAATTATATAGAAAAAATTATCACAAAAATTGATAAGTTGTGAACGATATAGACATTCAGAAACAAAATCTTAGAAAAATATTTTTAGCAAAGAGGAGTTCTTTAAATCCCGCAGAAATAGATATTTTGTCAAAAAATATTGCCCAAAAGTTTGTTCAAATAATAGAAGAAAATAAATTGGACATAAAAAATAAAACTTTTGGCTCTTATATCCCTACTAAATATGAAGCTAAACCAGTTTATATTGAAGAATTTTTAGTTAAAAATAATTGCCAAATCTGCTATCCAAAAATTAATTTTCTTACCAAAACCCTTGATTTTATTGAAAACGACAACCGAAATATTTTTCTTAACAATAAAATATATCCAAAAATTCTTGAACCTTTTGGAAATAAAATATCAAAACCCGATAACATTTTGGTGCCACTATTAGCTTTTGATAAGTATTCACAAAGATTAGGAATGGGTAAAGGATTTTACGATCGAACACTTATGCAATTAAAAATTGAAAATCCCAAATTGAACACTTTTGGAATTGCTTTTAAAATTCAACAGTCAAATCAGGCTTTGCCGGTATCAGCACAAGATTATATCCTTGATTTTGTAGTGTCGGCGTAAATTACAATACTCTCAAAGTTGTATTTTGTAGTCTAAAACTCATAAAAAAAATTTACAAAAAACAAAATAAATACTTGCTTAAATAAAATTGACCTATAATTTGATCGCCCAAGCTTGTTGAAGTTCTAGTGTTTACTAGTTCCAGACATGTTATAAATTAATATTAATTATAAAAAGATAATTTTATGCACAAAACAGACTTAATCAAAGAAATCGCTAATCACACTGGACTTTCTCAAAAAGACGCCGGTTCAGCTCTAGAAGCTTTTTTGAAAACCGTTGGAAAAGCTCTTAAAAAAGGTGACGCTGTTACCTTAATTGGCTTTGGAACATTCAAAGTTGTTAAAACCGCTGCCAGAAAAGGTCGTAATCCACAAACTGGTAAAGAAATAACAATTAAACCATCTAAAAGAGTTAAATTCTCTGCAGGTAAAGCATTGAAAGATTCAGTGAAATAGTTCACAAAATCTTTAAAACCCCCGAAAAATTTTTAT
>RFYG01000066.1 GCA_009925685.1 Pseudomonadota bacterium | reverse complement strand
TTATCTAACCTTAGAAACGCTGAAAGCGATCCCCAAAATGCTTCTTTAGAATTAGATTAATTTTCATGTACATTTTTTCTTTGGGCTTACTTTGCTTGTGTTTACACAACTAGCCGTAAATCCTTGCGAACATTATCTAGCTAAAATCCTTCCAACTTGTTTTGTTCACCTCTTTGGACGGTGTGTTATTAGATTAATAAGATTTCAGAAATCAATTTCAATCTTTGCCGACATAAAATTGCAATATTATTTCTTTCCAAGAATCATATTTTTCAATCGGTAAATTGCGTAGCGGACTGCACAATTCTAGCGCTCTTTTGATGTTATCAATTATTATTTTATATTCTTTGAAGCGTGGATCGTTATATTTTTCTATATCAATTATTTCGTCTAAATCATTTTCTATGTATCCTTCGCGACTAATAAGGATTTTGATAATTATTTTAGCTCGGCTTTCAAATCCAGATTCTTCTATGGCTCTTTTATAACACATTTTTAATTGAGATTGAATATTTATGGTTTCACGAGCTGATAAATTTGAACCTTGTTCATCTTCGTTGATATTTTTGAAAGCCTTAAGATTTAAAACTTTAAAAAATTCATTATTATCATTTTTAGGGTCTTTTTTTGAAGAATTCTTTTTGTTATCTAAAGTTTCAACTTTTGAATCTTCGGTTTTGGTATTTTGAGGAACGGAGGACTCGGGCTCGCTAGGATTTTTCATAGATTTTAAATTAGGACCATCATCTTTTTTGGCAATTTTTTCAGGCTTTTTTTCGAGTATTTTATCATGGGTATTAGTTGTGTTACTTAGGGGGTTGCTTAGGGGAGAATTATTTTGCTTTGATATATTTTTGTGATTAACGGGCTTGGTTTTTTTATTATTTTCGGTCTTAGTTTTGGTTTTTGGTTCATCTTTTTTGGGTTCTATTTTTGGGTCTTCGTCAGGTTTTTTGACAACTTCATTAATTGGCGGAATGCCTTTGCTATCAATGGATAAGACACTAACCAAAATCTCTTGATCTGTTTCAATCGGTTTTTTTTCTTCTTTCAAAAAACCAAAGTAAATTGCCGAGAATAAAATAAAATGGACAAATATTGAATATAAAAGATTTTTAATCATTTAGGGATTTCAGTCACTAGTACTACTTGAGAAAAACCCGCTTGACTAACGGTTTTAACAACCTCCATAACTTTTCCGTAATCCAAATCTTTATCAGCTCTAACAAAAATTTTACGAGTTAAATTGTTACCAGAAATTTCTTTAAGACGACTGCCCAAAATACCGAACTTTATTAAATCATCTTGCAAATATATTGTGGAATCAGCTTTGATTGAAACTGTAAGGGTTTGGAGCTTCTCATTGTTGGCGGTTTCAACTCCCTGAGGCAAGTTAACATCTACGGAGCTTGTGAGCATCGGGGCGGCAATCATAAAAATTATTAGGAGTACCAATAAGACATCAACGAAAGGGGTGATGTTTATCTCGCTAATAACTACTCTTCGATTGCCATTTTTTTTTGGTGAAGAAAAAGCCATTTGATGGTTTAATTTACTGGTTATTACTATCTTTTATAATAAATAATTTATCAGGTATCCTGCTCTGAAAATCAAGGTTTTTCAATTGCACCGAAATAACTTGTTCAAGATCATTTTTAACTTCCATTCGCACAAACTCGAAAGGATCAATTTTGAAAATTAAACTAAATTCCCCAGCTTCTTTACGATTTTTCTTCATTACGGAAACTTTGATTTCGTTATTATTTTTTTGAATATTGGTGATTTCAACATCTTTAGCTTCAAATGAAATTTTTGGACGAGTTAAAAAAGAGGCGGGGGTTGTATTGGTGCTTAGGCGACTAATTTCATCTAATTCGATATCGTGATATGATAAAACCGCTCCATTTGCTACAATTAAAATTTTTGGTTCGGTTAAATATTCGATGCGCATTTTGCCGGCGGAATCTTTATTTCGGCTAAGGTAAAATTTTCCCTCGACAATATTTCCGTTTGTGGTCTGGATGAATTTGCATGATAAGTCGTTGATGTTATTCAAAAAATTTTCAATTTTCGACAGATCTTGTGAGTGAGTCGCTAAAAACTTCGGTTGCGCGAGTGAATTCTGAATAATTATTAAGTAAAAAAAAACTATGCACAAAGAATTATGTGCATAGTTTTTGATTTGGCTTAAGTGCTTTTTAGACATCTTTGGCATTATATATTTTTTCATTGAGTCCACCTTCGGTTTTGTCAACAATGAGAGTTATCGCGCTGTCACCGGTGATGTTTATGGTGGTTCTTACCATATCGAGAACTCTATCAACTCCCAAAATTACAACAATGCCTTCAACTGGAATGCCGATTGAACTGAGAACCATACTCATAAAAATAATTGAACCACTTGGAATGCCCGCCGCACCAATTGAACCAAGAGTGCAGGTTAAAATAAGCATCATGTAGTTTTGCATGGTAAGATCAATTCCAAAGCCTTGGGCAAAAAATAATGCGCATATACCAAGATAAATAGCGGTTCCATCCATATTTATACAGACACCTAATGGCATCAAAAAATTTGAGTTGGTTTTGGAAACCCCAAGTCTTTCTTGCAATTGTGTCATTTGGCGATATACGGGCAAAAAATGCTATCAAAAAACCAAAAATAATATATTGAACCAAGCAAGCTAAAAGTACCGTGAAAATCAAGCGCGCAAGTGAGCGCAGTATTTCTGGGCCTTGGTCAGCAATTGAGAAGGCCATATACCCAAAAACTCCTAAGGGAGCTAACTTAATAATAATTTCAATAGTTTTGAAGAAAATAGCTGATGCTGAATTTATGATATCTTTAATTGGCTTGGCTTTTTCGCCAACCATATTGATTACAATTCCAAGAAAAATTGTGAAAACAATGATTTGAAGATATTTATCATCAGCCATTGCTTTGATTGGATTGGTGGGGATTAATTCAATCAAAAAATCCTTTGCTGTTTTGTTGGTTTTAGCAACTGTAAGAGTATCTTCAAAAGCTTTTTTGTTATCAGTTTCTGATTGTTTTATCAACTCTTGCATATTTATACCCACACCAGGTTTCATTACGTGACCTGCGGTGATTCCAATTAGAACCGCAAAAACTGCGGTTAAAATGTAGGCACTAAAGCCTTTTACACCTACGCGAGTAAAATTTCCTTCACCGCTAATTGAAGTGATACCTGATAATAAAGCGAAGAAAATCAATGGTACGATTACCATTTTAATTAAATTCATGAAGATTGTTCCAAAGATTTTTAATTCTTTTGCAACATCTTTTTCAAGAGTAATTCCAGCAATTACGCCCAGCGCAAGACCAATAAGAACCTGTTTCCAAAGCTTCATAAATTTAATATTTTTTTAAGTTGATAATTTTGTTTGCTAAAATTTGATATTGCGCAATATCTGTTTTTATAAATAGAGGCCAGTATTTATCAAAATTGAAGCTTATTTGTAGACAAATGAATATCTTAGTGATTTTTTATTGTTTAATAATTTATATCTCAATCTGAGGAAGAATTAAAAAATCACAAACTAAATTTATATAAAAATTATATAAATTTTTAAGAGTTTTTTGTGTTAATTAAGTTTATGAAGAAAAAATTATTTTTATAAACAAAATCATTTATCTAAAACATCGAAAAACCCTACTTCTATTTTTTTTATTGTCAAAATTTTTTTAAATGGATTAATATGTAGTTGGAAACTATCTCTCCCAGAGATTCTAGTGCATTTAAGCACCTTTGTCGATTTTAAATAAAATTAAAAGATTACCTAATTTATTAGTCATTTTAGTCTTTAATAACTCGTTTAACTTATCCAAATTAAATAATTTAATATCATGAAAAAGATTCTATCAGCCACTTTTAGCTTGTTATTAATAATTGTTTCCGCTCAAGAAGCACTAAGCGGAACTAAATACACCAATATTGGGACTGGGGCTATCACGGGTGTTTATTACCCAGCTGGTGGTGCGATATGCCGTCTTTTGAATCGCGGTCGAAATGAACATGGAATACGTTGTTCTGTTGAGTCTACGGGTGGTTCGGTATCAAATTTGAATGCTATTCGTAATTCTGGGATTGAATTTGGAATCGTTCAGTCCGTGAATGCTATTCGTAATTCTGGGATTGAATTTGGAATCGTTCAGTCCGACTGGCAATATAATGCCTATAATGGCTCAGGTTTTTTCGCAGATCAAAGTCCTTTTAAAGACCTTAGATCTGTATTCTCGTTATACACCGAGACTTTTACTATCGCAGTCCTAGAAAAGTCTGGAATCAAAACCCTTGAAGATTTAGTTGGAAAAAAAGTTAACTTTGGTCCTTTGGGTTCTGGAATGTATGCAACGATGGAAGTATTGATGGCGGTTAAAAATTGGAAAAAAGATTCATTTTCATCAATCACCTATCTTCAACCTTCCGAGCAACCATCCGCTTTATGTGAAGAAAAAATTGATGTTATGATTTATGCGGCTGGAAATCCAAATGGAGTTCTACAAGAGGCTACTCAGACCTGCAAAGTCAAGTTGATACCCATAGATGACGCTACGATTGAGAAGCTTATCGAGCTAAATCCTTATTATGTTAAAGCGACTGTTCCGGGTGGGATGTATGCCAATAATCAAGAAGCGGTAAAAACGTTTGGAGTGAAGGCCAGTCTCGTTACTTCTGAAAAAATTTCTGACGATGTAGTATATCAGATCACGCGTTCTGTTTTTGAAAATTTTGATAACTTTAAAACCTTGCATCCGGTCTTTTCTTCGCTCAAAAAAGAAGAAATGATTAACCAAGGAAATTCAGCCCCAATCCACAACGGAGCCATGAAATACTTTAAAGAAGCCAAACTTATTAAATAGTTTTTATTTAAGCTTGTTGCTGGAATGCTAACCTTTCTTAAAAATTTTTTACTCTTTTTCTTGATATTCAGCTTAGTTTCTTGCGTTTCTTATAAACCAATTTTTGATCAAAATAAAAAGTTCAACGATGTTGGGCAAAATGTTGCCAATCAAGATTTTGAAAATTGTAGGATTCAAGCCGATAATCATCTCAAACAATATAAAGCCCAAAGAATTGCTAACGAAGCATCCAGAAAGGCATTATTGGGAAGTATTTTTGGCGGTTTGATGGGTTTGGTATTTGGGAATAGTTTCGAATCTACAATTTCTGGCGCAATAGCTGGCGGGATATTTGGAGGGATTTATGGAGGAGCTTCAGTTGCCTCTGAAGGTAATTTAAAACCCGATGAAATAAAACAAAAACATATCACTCGATGCCTTAATCAACAAGGCTACGATATAATTGGATGGTACTAATCATGAACAATATTTTTTCTTATCGAGGAATCGCTCCGCAAATAGATAAATCTAGTTTTATTGCTCATAATGCTATTATTTCTGGCGATGTTCATATTGGCAAAAATTCTGGAGTTTGGTATGGTTGTGTTTTGAGGGGCGATGTCACAAAAATTTCAGTTGGAGATAACACCAATATTCAAGATAATTGCGTTTTGCATGGCACGAGACCAAATCATGCACAAAACAAAACTGGCGCTGAGGGTGCGCCTGTTATAGTTGGAAGTGGTGTAACTATTGGTCACAGCGCTATTATTCATGCTTGTATTATTGAAGATAATGCTTTTGTTGGAATGGGTTCGATAGTGATGGATTTAGCGCGCATAGAAAGCTTCGGAATGCTTGGTGCGGGCGGAGTTTTGACTCCTAAAAAAATTATTAAATCAGGCGAAATATGGGCTGGTAATCCCGCCAAGTTTTTGCGAAATATGACTCAGGTTGAAAAGGATTATATCAAAGTATCTGCTCAAAACTACATTGAACTCGCCAATGAGTATCGCTAAAAAAGACCTCAAATGGACTTTAGATTCGGAGTTTACAAAAATCTCAAATTTTATTTCTAAAAATTATTTAAAAATTTTTTTTACAAGTTTCTTTATAGTTGCCATAACGCTTGCATCAACTTTAGTCATAATTTTTTATTGTAATATTTTTTACGATTTTGGTAATTTTGCCAAGGATAGAATATTAAAATTTCCTAATTTAGCCTTTTTTATTACCCCTTGTTTTTTCTGGCTTTCCGCCTTTTTATGTAAAAAATATGCTTTTAATCCATATGGGTCGGGACTTGATAACACATTTTTTGCTATAAAAAAATTACAAAAATATCCAAATAGTTATTTAAAAGTTACCAATTTTATTGGGTTTAGAATTGCAATTGTAATTTTTTTTAGTTCTCTGATTTCAACCTACGGGGGAGGTGCGTTGGGTAGCGAAGCCCCTTCAATTTTGATTGCGGTTTGTATTTTTTTTGCAAGTGCTCATTATCTAAAAAATTATCTTAGCGATATTGTGCTTAAGAATTGGATTTTTGTTGGCTATGCAGTCGGAATCGCTGTGGCTTTTAAAGCTCCTTTGACTGGATTGATTTATGTCACTGAAAAACTTATTCGTAATTCTTCACAAAGTTCGTTTAAAAATTTTAGTTTCAATAATTTTAATTTTATTTTGCCAATTTCTTTATCGGCCTTCGCTTTGATAATTGTCAATTTTTTGCTAAACGAAACTTGTGCAATTTATTTTCTAAAAAATTTTAAATCATTTAGTTTTTATGATTTTAGACATTATCTAACGCTTACTCTGATATGCTCATTAATGGCTTATATAATGCTCACAATCGCAAGATTTTTTTATATAAATTTTATAAAAATTGATAAATGGTTTTGGCATTTAATTCCAATTTTATTTGGCCTGATAGTGACTTTTATTGCTTCGTATTTCGGAATTTTTTCAATTGGCGGAGGAATTCGCTCAGTTAATGAAGCTTTAACAAGTGATAAAATAATTTATAATTTTAATGAATTAATCGGGCGTTATTTCTCAACAATTTTTACATATATCTCTGGAAATGCGGGCGGTCTTGTTGCGCCATCAATTGCCCTCGGAAATCTAGTGGGAAGTGTTTATGCTGAATTTAACAGTAATATCGATAGTAAAGCTCTAATGCTAATTGGGATGGTTGCTTTTTTATCGCCTACTCTTGGAGCGCCAATGGCTTCGGCAATGGTTATTGTCGAATCAACCAAAATGGCTTTTTCAAATTTTTTAATTCTAGCGATTATTTCATTAATTTCGTTTTTTACAGTTTTTATTGTTCAAAAATTAAGTTCAAAAATTCGTGCCAAATTATTTAGACCAACAACAAATTAATTCTATACTTGATTTATCTATAAAAGCTGGAGAGCTTGCTTCTCAGGCTTTTAAAGACAAAAATTTTAAAATTTTT
>RFYG01000065.1 GCA_009925685.1 Pseudomonadota bacterium | reverse complement strand
GGCTTCTTCGGCAAGTTTCTGAGCATTTTCATGTTCATTTAAAATATAATTATATTCTGCTAACGCCAAAAAAGCCATCCCATCATTATTATCAAGAGTATAAGCGCTTGCAAGACTTTTAAAAATAAGAGCATTTTCACTTTCGTATTTTTGAGATTTTTGTAAATTTTCGATTGCCAAATTTAACAAAAATTTATCATTACTCTTTAACTCTAAAATAGCATTGGCAAAGGCGATTTGCGCCAGAGTTTTTGATGCTTCGTCGAGATAATCTAAAGCTTTTTTATAATTTAAAATTGCTTCGTAAATTTTATTTTCATTAAATAAAAATTCGGCTTTAAGCTCATATAAAAAACCATCTCTCGGGTTGTTTTTTAGCAAATAATCTAGGATCTCAAAAGATTTTTCATATTCCGCGAGTCGATGATAAGCTATTGATTTTGTGATTAATGAATATTGATCAAAATATGAATTTTTATGCTCTAAGAGATTTTGCGGTTCATCTAAAAATCCACTAAGTTTTGCTTGAATTTTTTTTAGTTTATCGATCAATTTTTGATTTTTTCTAAATTTTGAAAAATTATTTTTACTAAAGTTTTTAATTAATAAAATTCGTGAAGATGACATTGGGTGGGTCAAATCGTAACTATTAAACTCAGAGCTAGTTCCTTTGTTTTGTTGATTAAAATATTCCATAATCTCAAGAAGGCCAGAGTTAGAAATTTTAAGTTTTTGTAAATATTCAAGAGCCAAAATATCAGCTGATTCTTCTTGGCTTCGATTATATTTTAGGGCCATTCTATTGCCCATGTGAGAGCTTCCAAGAATGATTGCTGAACCTACATCAGGTCGCCCAGAGGCTAATGCGCCAATTCCTAATATATATCCAATTAGAGTTGCGCTGGCATTGTTTTTGAATTCTTCGGAGCTTTTGGCGAGGTGTCCGGAGGCAATATGTCCAACTTCGTGAGCAATAACTCCCGATAAAACATCGGGATTAGAAAATTTTTTGATTAATCCTGTGTTGATAAAAATATTTTGACCACCCATCACAAAAGCGTTAATACTATTATCGTTAACAATATAAATTTTTATATTTTTGGTATCAAATCCAGCAATTTTAAAAATTGGAAAACAAATTTCTCTGAGGAATTGTTCGGTCTCTGATTCGCGAATTATAGAAATATCGGCGTATGATTTTTTAGTGAAAAAACAATTTGCAATTAATAATGTTAATAAGAAAAATGTGCGGGTTTTTTTGGTTAATTTTCTCATATATTCATGAAGGTTATTAAAATATTATTAAGCATCTCCATTGTTGGTTTTTTAGGTTTAGTATCGATATTTATATTATCAAAAAATGATAAAATTATTCAAAAAAATGTTGAGATTAATATTGATGTTAAAAATATTATTAACACATGCAAAACTCAAGAAGACGATGAATTATCTATCTTATTTTAATTATTATCGTGAGTAATTATTCTATTAAAATTATCGATAAATTCTTGAATAAAATTCGTGCTGAAGACGGATTATCAGCCAACACATTATCTTCCTACCGACAAGACCTTCAAATTTTACAAAATTTTTTACTAATCAAAAATATGCGGATTGAAGAGTCTTCAAAGCAAGACTTACAAGATTATTTTAGATCCGATGACGCTCAAAAATATTCCAATGCTTCAATACAGCGTAAAATTTCTTGTTATAAAAATTTTTATCAATTTTTAGAAAATGAAGGTCTAATTACCATCAATCCAGCCCTTGAAATTAAAGCCCCGAGATCAGGGCGAAAAGTTCCTAAGTTTTTACCAGAATCTGATGTCAAAAAAATTCTTGATTCACTTTTGGCAGATCAATCTGAGTTCGGAATTAAATTATCATGCATGCTTGAAATTATGTATTCAGCTGGGCTTAGGGTTTCTGAATTGGTGAATTTGCCAATTAGTGCGATTAAATTTCACGATAGTGAGATTGATGATTTTTTAATTATTAAAGGAAAAGGCAACAAAGAGCGAATTGCTCCTTTAAATGAAACTTCAAAATATATTTTGAAAAAGTATTTGGTTATGCGCCAGAATGTTGGCCTTGACTATTCAAAATGGCTTTTTGTAGGAAATTTTAGAGCCAAAAAAACAATTAAAATTCATCGTCACAATCCTGCGAGCGTTAATTTTATTGATAAACCCTTGTCACGTCAAAGGTTCAACAAAATGCTTAAAGAACTGGCAATTAAGGTAAATATTGATCCTTCTAGGGTTCATCCGCATGTTTTTAGGCATTCTTTTGCAACTCATTTGCTTAATCGAGGTGCCGATCTAAGAGTTTTGCAGGAGTTATTGGGTCACAGTGATATTTCAACAACAGAAATTTATACCTCGGTTATGCATTCAAAGTTAAGTGAGGCGGTGCTGAATCATCATCCATTATCAAAAATAAAAAACTAATATGAACGATATAAATACTAACAATTTATCAAATAGTAATATCAAAAAAAATCTTAATCAAAGCCTACAAGAAGCCCTTAAAGCCAATGATCAAAAGAAGATAGAGCTTATAAATAGATTACAAATTGAAATTGAAAAACTTTTGCTCATCAGAGAAATTCATAAAAATAAAAAATTACTCGATGTTTTTAAAAATGATGTTATGGCCGTTGAACAAGAAGGATCATATCACTTAATTGAAATGATTTTATCTAAGGAAATAGAATTGTTAGCTTGCGGTGATCTTGATGCGATTGAAATGCTTGAAAAACTCAAAAAGAACGCTCAGAAAAAAATAGACGAATTGTCAAAATTATCTCAAAAATTTCATCAAAATGAGTTAAAAATAGCTGAGCAAAATCAGGTTTTTAAAATTCAAGTTTCATCACCATCAATTGAACAATATAAGCCGATTACACTTTATGAAGGATTTCACCTTGAAAAGTCTTTGGGTGGAGCTTTTATTCAAGTTCTTGATCCTGAAATAAGAAATTTAGTAACCCAAGATGTTATAAATTCAAAGCCTCAAGATTTATCAGTTAAGATTCTTGAAGAAATTAAAAATATGAAAAAAAATCCAAATAGTAATAAAATTAATCAAAAATCTTCAACAGCACTTAGAGAAAATGTGGGTGAGTGGACAAATCTTGTTAATATAAGAGAAAATTCGGGTAAGGATGATGAGAAAAATAATGATAAAGTAATGGATTTGAATAAAACAAAATAAAATTATTTTTTATCAACTCAGTTTTTTCCACATCAAGTAGTATATTAATCCCGCTGGAATACCGATTCCGGCTTCGTAGAGTTCGTTTCCAAAATTAAAAAATCTCCACAATAACATCGAAAAAAGACCGGTTATCATAGCTCCAAGCAATAGCGATTGAGTGGGTTTTTTTTCGAATGAATAAATTATGATAATTGGCGAGAAGCTACAAGCTAGAGCTAACCAACCCAGCATAACTAATGAAAAGACCGTTTGGCTATCTATTAAAGCAATAATAAAGCTAAAAAAAGTTACTAAAATGATTGAAGTTTTGGCAATCAAATAAGATTTTTTGGATCTTTGAAAAATATCATTTGATATTGTAGCGGAGCAACAAATTATTTGAGAGTCTGCTGTTGACATCGTTGCCGAAAAAATCCCAGCCACAATGAAGCCAATTAATATTTCTGGTAACACCATTTTGGCAAGAATTGGTAATGAAAGTTCTGGATCATAGCCAGCATAATTGTTGATTATAACTCTTGAGATCAGCCCAGTTAGAATCGTAAAAATAAAGAAAATGCAATACCAAGAATAATAATAGATTCTAATTTTTTTAATATCGTCAGGTTTGGACATGGCCATAAAACTTGTCATGATGTGTGGTTGACCTATAATTCCGAGCCCGCCAAAAAACCAGCCAAATGAAAATAAAACAAGGCAAATTAATGGATTTTTAATATCATTTCTTGGGATAAGACTTAAATAATTATCATCAATCAAGTGCAGTGATTGTATAAAATTTTTAATTCCGCCATGAAAATTTAATGCCACAAAAAATAACAAAATCATCGACAAAATCATAATTATTGATTGAACTGTGTTGGTCCAAATTGAAGCGCGAATTCCACCCAAAAAACAGTAAATCAAAACAATTATAGTCCCAATTGATACGCCAACAATTTCGTCCCAACCAAAAATTGCATGAATAGCTTTTCCTCCAGCTCTGAGTTGGGCTGAAGCGTATATCGATAAGAAAATTAATAAAATTATAGAAGACAAAATTCGTAAAAATTTAAATTCTTTTCCAGACCATCTGGCGATTGTCTCGGGGAAGCTTTGCGCATTAATTTTTTCGGAAACTATTCGAATTTTTTTGTAAGCAAAAAGTGAGGCGCAAAAATCACCAATAATCAGTGGAATAAAAATCCAAATAACCGCTATTCCATTAAGATATGTGTAACCAATTACACCAATAAACATATAGCCACTATTGTTCGTAGCAACGGCACTAAGTGCGATCATTATTGGGTGCCCCCGACGACTTGCTAAAAGATAATCAGCTGAGTTATTTTTGGATTTAAAGCTTGATAAAACTCCAATTATGACAAACAGCATCATAAAAAATAAAAAACTTAAGAATGTTGTCATAAATCAATAATTAATTAGCTAAATCTTCTGCAAAAATTCTTTGGTAAAATTCGTTAATGATGGGTTTTTCTTCGTCAATAATTTTGTTGAAAAAACTAAGGATAAAGGCTTCTTTAACTGATTGAAAAATCTCAATATTTTTGCCCCATGAAATTAGTGTCCGAAGAGAAATAAGGTTCGAGATGTCACCATTTTTAAAAGCTTCACGAGATAAATTTGCCATTTTAACCATCGACTTAGCCGATGCTTGATAGTTTTTAGTGTTTAGAAAAGGTAATTTTTTGATTAAAATATTTAGCTCGTGATCGCTCGACAAATAATTAAGCGATGCAACTATATTCCAGCGATCCATTTGCGCTTGATTGATAAGGTTTGTACCGTGATATATTCCCAAATCATCACCAGCTCCGAGGGTGTTTGATGTGGCAAAAAGTCGAAAATTTGGATGAGGTTCGATAATTTCATTTTCTTCGAGGAGTGCAAATTTGCCATTTTCTTCAAGGAGTCTTTGAATAACAAATGATACGTCGGTTTTGATAGCGTCATATTCATCAAGAACCAAAGCAATTCCATTGCGCAGTGCAAATGGAATTATTCCTTCTTTGAATTCTGTAATTTGCTTATCATTTTTGAGTTTTATTACATCTTTACCAACCAGATCGAGGCGCGTGATTTGAGAATCAAAGTTAATTCGTAAACATGGCCAGTTGAGACGAGACGCGACCTGCTCGATGTGGGTTGACTTTCCTGTGCCATGCATTCCTTGAATTAAGACTCGTTGGTTAAAAACAAAGCCCGCTAAAATTGCTAAAGTTGTTTTTTGATCAAATAAATAATTTTTATCAAATACCGGAACTAAATCTGAAGAGTTTTTAAAGGACTGAACATCGAAATTGCAATCTATATCAAAGATTTTTTTGCAATCGATTTTTTGAAGATTATTATTAATTTTGTTCGACATTTTTGATTTTTTAATAGATTTTTCACAAGATTTTAAATTCTAAAACAAACATAAAAATTATCACAACATTTTCATGATAAAGTTCAAAATTTTCACAATTTTTCCAGATCTATTTCCGCAAATATTGGCAAAATCAATTACGGGAGAAGCTCTAAACAAAAATTTATGGCAAATTGAGATTGTGAACATTAGGGATTACGGAATAGATTCGCGTAAAACTGTTGATGATGCACCCTTTGGTGGCGGAGCCGGAATGCTATTTAGACCAGATGTTTTGTATAACGCCATTTCAAAAAACGTAGATTTTAATATATCCGAGACATCAAAAATCCCAAAAATTATTTATCCATCGCCAAAGGGACGAATTTTTAATCAAAAAATGGCTCAAGAATTATCTTGTGAAAGCGAAGTTAACATCATTTGCGGACGTTATGAAGGCATTGATCAGCGCATTATTGATATTTTTAAAATCGAAGAAGTTTCGATTGGAGATTTTATTATATCGGGTGGTGAGATTGCGAGTTATGTAATGATAGATTCGATACTTCGAAATGTTAAGGGGGTGTTGGGAGCGGAGCAATCGCTTCATCAAGAAAGTTTTGGAAATTCTCAATCAAGTGAATATGAATTTTTACTTGAATATCCGCATTACACGCGTCCAGCTGATTTTATGGGTTACAAAGTGCCAGATGTTTTATTGTCAGGACATCATGCCAATATTGAGAAATGGCGCAAAGAGCAAGCGGAATTTATAACGCAAAAAAATCGTCCTGACTTATTTTATAAATATCAAAACAGCAAATCATAAATTGGCTTATTAATTCAATTAGTGAGGATGTTCTATAACTGGGTCTTGCATAATTATTATTGGATTGGGGAGGGGTGCTTGTTGAGAAATTATGCTAAAATAAGGATTATAAATTGGGAAATAAAATTCAGAATAATAAGGGGCCAAATATTGATGCTGAGGGCCATTCTCTTTCATATTTTCGCTTCCCATAATGGAATTGTTAGGGTTTTGAGGTTGTTCTAGTTGATTAGTTAATTTTTTATAATTGAGGTTTTGATCATCATTTGAGGGCGTTTCAGAATTTATAATTGTTGATTTTGATAATTTAGGTTGTTGGACCGGAAGGTTTTGATTTACCGAATTTGTAAAATTTTTTTTAATATCCGCATCAAGATCCAATGAGCTATATGGTTTCGGAGTTTCGTTTGGTTTTAAATAAAAACTATCCGCCATTAAAGATTTGGTAATTTTTAAATGTAAAACATTTTTGAAGCGATTATTGATAAATGTTAGCGCCTCAATTATTTTGTCTTCGCAATCAACTGATACAACCCCATTTTTATCCTCAAACAAGGATGAAAAATTAAAAATATCCAAAAATTTAAAAAAACTTGAGTTGAATCTAATTGTTATTTCTCCGGCATAATTCACAAAATTTTTGTGTGCTAAAAATCCGTAATCTTGAATATTTTTTAAACGAGAAATTCCGTAAATCATTGGAAAAGAATGACTTGCGCAACGAATATTTTTAATAAAGACTTTACCTGGATTGGAATTAAGAACCACATAATTACTCAACTCATCATATATTTTAGTTACTTCTCTGTCGTAATCATCAACAAATTCAATTTGGCAATTAATTTTAGAATTTTTAGAAACTAACTGATTATTAAAATAAATGTTAATTGATATAACTGATAATGCTTTTGATTCGGCGATTGAAGTTTCAGGCACTGAGGTGTGCCGGCAAATAAGAGCTAAGTCCCGAGTGCCAATCATCATG